>CAMYUO010000324.1 GCA_947302065.1 uncultured Clostridia bacterium
AGACAGATACAAATATGTCAGGATACAGGGAAAAGCCCTTGCACGAAATACGATGCACTCAAAGGGCGTGTTCAGTATGTTCATGCAGATGATACAGCAGGACGTGATGGACGACGAGGACAAGGAGCTGTACCTCGAGATAGACAGCTGGTTTGCCGAGAACCTGCCGTGGCCGCCGCCGTGCAAAAGGCAGGAGGCAGTCGTCTGCTGGTTCAAAACGCAGAACTCCGCCGAGATGATGAAGATGATACGCCCTGCGCTGTGGCTGCTCGAAAGGTATGACGTGCCGTATTATCTTGTTTTCACCAATACCCCGGGCGAGATAGTCTATGAAGACCAGTATCAGATCGCCGCAAAAACAGACGGCTATCTTCAGATAGACGAGACACAGCCGTCGTGGTCACCCGAGGATTGACACAAAAACATCAGACCCCCGACAGTTTTCTGCCGAGGGTCTTTCTTTACTCTCTAATAAATCTTTTGATTCATCGCCGAAGGCGATACCTTAACTATTCACTATTCGTTATTCTCTATTCACTAACTTCTGTAGCTGCCGTGCAGCGCTTTGAACTGCTTCTTTTCTTCATACATCGCCTTGTCAGCACGCTTGAAAACAAGCTCGAACGAGTTGTCGTCCGATGCGAACTCGGCAAGTCCTACTGCGGCAGAGCAGCGCAGCCACGGGTCAAGCTCCGTCTGCTCAAAGGTCTTTTCATATGCCTTTCGCAGCTCCTGAACTCTCTGATGCCTTGCCTCAAGATCTGGTCCGTGCAGTATAACGACGAACTCGTCACCGCCTATGCGGTAAACGGGCGAGAACTTGAAATGCTCACATATCATGTGGCAGCAGCCTTTGATGTAAATGTCGCCTGCCTTGTGACCGTATTCATCGTTGATGTGCTTTAGGTCGTTCATATCGACCATAACGACAGCTATCTCGGTCAGACCGCTTTTTATCTGCTCGTTTATCTCGATGACCTTGTTGTTGTAAGCCGACTTGTTGCCGACACCTGTCAGACCGTCTTTGTATGCCTCAAGGCTTATCTGTCCGATCTGTATGTCACGCACCTGTATCTCGTGCTCTTCCTCGGTAACATCCTGTATGCGCAGATATGAACCTGTGTTTTTGCCGCCTGCGCCCATAACCTGCTTTTCTTCAAGCTCATAGAATCTCTCGCTGTCACCATCGCCGACGCTTTTCTTGACCGCCTGCGTGCAGCCGTGCACCGTGTCTCCGAAAAGCTTATCGAGCATCGGGTCGATCTCTTCATAGTTCTTGCCGCTGAAGCCTGCGAGTTTGCAGCCCTGGTCGTTTGCCCAGATGCATTTTCCTGCTGAGTCAAAAACATAGAATGCGTCCGACAGGTCGGAAATGATATTTGAAAGCATCTGGTCGAGCAGCCGAAGCGGACGGTGGATTATCGCAAAATAGAAAATCACCATGCCGAACACGCTGTAGCCGATGACCGAGCGGTCAAATGTGCTCTTTGAGAAAATAAAGTATGTCTGCGTCAGTCCGAGTGCGAAAAGGCACATCAGCAGCACAGTGAATTTGCCTCTGTATATTTTCGGGGTCTTTGCCGCTGCAATGGTAAACATCAGCATTACGCAGGCAACGATGAAATAGTCTGCGATTCTGTGCACCGTCTGACCCCAGTAGGGAACGAGCTTGTAAAATGTCTCCGAGTCTTCCACAGTGCTTTCAACTGTGAATGCGTGACCGAAGAACAGATTCATCACCAGCTGTGCCGAATCGGCAAGAATTATCAGATACATGACCGTCGGTTTTCGTGTGCCGTCGCCTATGCCCGTGCAGTAAGCGTTTGTAAAGTTGACCAGCGCATAAAGCGTCATATCAAGACCTATGAAATAGATATAGCAGCCTGTGAGCGCAATCGCTTTCGACTGAGCGTGCATTATCACAAAGCAGCCTGTCAGCGGCAGCAGCAGTGCGGCATTTATCCACGCAACCGCACCTCTTATCGGCCTCGGTGAACGCTTGGCAAACACCGTGCAGGAAGCCAGACCGACCATAAGCAGAATATATATAAGAGAATAAGTCAATTTCATTGGCATCTGTCCTTTACACTTTGCTTGAATGCTTTTACAACTTCAATATATTGTAACATATCCAGCCACATTTTTCAAGTTTTTTTGTGCAAAAATTCTCCTTCCGAGCACTCCGAAAACGTTTAAGTTGCGCCTTTTGCACAATGTCATATGCAAACGCTCTCACTCCGTTCCCGAGCTTTTGTCATTATGCCCTACCCGCTGCCCGACAGTTTGTGCAAAATGCCAAAATAAAAAGAGCCTGCCGCATTTCTGCAGCAAGCTCTGCCGTGAACATATCAGTTCTTCGGGTATTCTGTTTTGAGATATTCAAGCAGCATCTCGGGAACATACTCCGAGTGGTGCTTGCCGTCGTACAGTTTGTATGTCACGTTCGCCTTGTGCTTTTCAAGTCTCTCGTTCATCTTTTTGAGCGAGGTGAGTATGCTGTCGTGACCTTCGTATGCACTCTGGAAATCCGGATCCTCTGCCGAGCCGCCGCACAGCCATACTTTCTTGTCGAGCGTTTCGTGCCTGTCGAAATAACCGTAATCCGTCTCGCCGCCCTTTGAGTCATAGTCCTCTCCGACCTCGTTGTAAAGATTGAAGGTCGCAGGGCTGCCGATTATGTATCTGCCGAAAGGCTGGTTGTCATACTTGTCGGAGTTAAAAAGTGCGTGGTGCGAGAACACACCGCCCATCGAGTGACCGAGCAGGGTAGAGTCAGCACAGTTGATGTTGTATGTGTCGCACAGATACGGCATAAGATCATCGGTTATAAAATCGAGGAACTGCTGCCTGTGTGCGATAAGCAGGATGTTTCTGAACATATCTGTCGTGCCGGGCACATTATATTCGTAACCGAGGCTCACAAGGATAACATCATCAGCCTCGCCGTTTTCCATTGCCTTGTAAAGCTCGGCGTGGTTGTTCATACGCCATACGCCGTCGGTC
>CAMYUO010000325.1 GCA_947302065.1 uncultured Clostridia bacterium
CCGTGAGTGGATCTTTGCTCGTCAGCGTTACTGGGGCGAGCCCGTTCCTGTTGTTCACGGTGAGGACGGAAATATCCACGTCCTTGACGATTCAGAACTGCCGCTTATCCTGCCTGAACTTGATGACTATAAGGGCAAGAACGGCAAAGCACCTCTCGAAAATGCAACAGAGTGGAAACAGTACGATAAAAACGGCATTAAGGGTACTCGTGAAACATCAACAATGCCCGGAAGCGCAGGATCAAGCTGGTATTATTTCAGATATATCGATCCGCACAATGATAAAGAATTCGCAAACCAGGAACTCCTGAAGCACTGGATGCCTGTTGACCTGTATATCGGCGGACCTGAGCATGCAGTTGGTCACCTTATCTATTCTCGCATTTGGAACAGATACCTTTATGATAAGGGTCTTGCACCTACAAAGGAGCCATTCAAGAAGCTCGTTCATCAGGGTATGATCCTTGGAGAGAACGGCATCAAAATGGGTAAGAGATTCCCTGAGTTCGTAGTAAATCCGTCTGATATCGTAAGAGATTACGGCGCTGATACCCTCAGACTTTATGAGATGTTCATGGGACCTCTCGAGGTAAGCAAGCCTTGGAGCAAAAACGGTGTTGAGGGCGCAAGAAAGTTCCTCAATAGAGTTTGGAATTTCTTTACCGAGCCATCTAATCTCACCGATACAGATGACGGTAAGCTTGCAAAGGTTTACAATCAGACTGTAAAGAAAGTTACAGATGACTTTGAACAGCTCGCATTCAACACAGCTATCAGCCAGATGATGATCTTTGTTAATGCGGTTTACAAGAATGAAAGCTGTCCTAAGGCTTATGCCGAGGGTCTTATAAAGATGCTGTCCTGCATCTCGCCTCATATCGGTGAAGAGATCTGGAGCATTCTAGGTCACAGCGATACTATCGCATTTGAGCCTTGGCCAACTTATGATCCTGCTCAGTTCGTTGAGGACGTTGTTGAGATCGTTGTTCAGATCAACGGCAAGGTTAAGGCTAAGCTCAACATCTCTATTGACGCCGATAAGGATTCCGTTATCGAAATGGCTAAGCAGGAGCAGACTATCGCTTCTCTGATTGACGGCAAAACTGTTGTCAAGGAGATCTATGTTCCGAAGAAGCTCGTAAATATCGTAGTTAAGTAGTTTTCAAATGTCACTCTTTATGGGTGACATTTGTTTTTGGCAGTGTATTTAGAAAAGGAGTAAAAATGGCAATATACATAGTATTTGATGTCGAGACACCTAATCGCGCTAATGACCGCATGAGTGCTATCGGCATATCTGTGATCAAGGACAATGCGATAATAAAGAAATATTACTCGCTTGTTGATCCCGAGACCCATTTCGATTGGTTCAATACAAAACTCACGGGTATCGATTCGCAGATGGTAAAAGGCGCACCGAATTTTCCGAAACTCTGGAAAAAGCTCGAACTGATAATGGACAGAGGCGTTCTTGTTGCTCACAATGCCGCTTTTGATATGGGCGTGCTTAAAGGGTGCCTGGATGCTTACGATATCAAGTGGAAACCGACGGTTGAGTATCTGTGTACAGTCAGGATTGGTCGGCATGCACTCCCGGGAATGAAACACAATCTTGATGTGCTGTGCGATCATTATGGCATAGCACTGGAGCATCATCATGCGGGCAGTGATAGCCACGCATGTGCAGAGATTCTTCTCAGGTATATACAAAGCGGAGTTGACGTTGATAAGTTTATCAAAAAGTATAAGCTTGTTCCGTAATGACCACGCATTTGTTTCAGGGTATTGTTTTCTGCTGCTTGTTGTGATATAATAGAATCGAAAAAAGTAAGATGAAGTAAGAATGAGGGAAGAATTTTGCAAGCATCAAATGAAAAAAGCGAACGATACATAGATATGACACAAACGCCTGTCAATAAGCTTATATTGAAGCTGTCCGTTCCGACAATAATCAGTATGCTGATTACAGGCATATATAACTCCGCAGATACATATTTTGTCGGAAAGATCTCGACTGAAGCGACCGCCGCTGTCGGCATCGTTTTCTCGGTAATGGCGATTATTCAGGCTATTGGCTTTATGTGCGGACAAGGCTCGGGCAATTATCTTGCCAGAATGCTTGGAGCAAATGATACCAAGCAGGCAAACGAGGTCGCATCTACAGGATTTGCCTTGTCGCTTATAATAGGCGGCGCAATAGCAGTTATCGGAGTTTGCCTTGTCGAGCCGATCTCAGGGCTTCTCGGTGCATCAGAGGCAACGCTTGACGACACAAAGAATTATATGCGCATAATCCTGTTCGGCGCACCTTTTATGACAGGTCAGTTCGTTATCAATAACCAGCTCAGATTTCAGGGCAGTGCCGTATATGCGATGTTCGGACTTCTTGCAGGTGCGATAGCCAATATAGTTCTCGACCCGATCTATATTTTTGTGCTTGACCTCGGTGTCAGCGGTGCAGCTCTTGCAACTGTCAGCGGACAGGCTATCAGCTTCATCGTTCTTTTGATCGGCAGCCGAAAAGGCGAGAATATCCATGTTAGCTTCAAAAACGTAAAGATCAACGGTCACTATATACTCGAGATAATTAACGGCGGTATTCCGTCGCTGTTCAGACAGGGTCTTGCAGCACTTGCGACTATTCTGCTCAATAAGATCGCAGGTGAGTATGGCAGCGATGCTGCCGTTGCAGGAATGTCTATCGCAACAAGAGTTTTGCTGCTTGTTTCTTCGGCACTTATCGGTTTCGGACAGGGCTATCAGCCTGTCTGCTCTTTCAACTACGGTGCAAATCTGAAAAAGCGAGTAAGGGAAGGCTATTTCTTCTGCCTCAAATATGGCACTATCTTCCTTTGTATCGTTGCAGCCGGCTGCTTTATATTTGCACCTCAGATCGTTTCGTGTTTCAGAGACGACCAGGCAGTTATCGACATCGGTGCAAAAGCACTTCGCTTCCAATCGGTATCTCTGCCGCTGATGAGCGGTATTGTAATG
>CAMYUO010000326.1 GCA_947302065.1 uncultured Clostridia bacterium
CTCTGTTTGCAGTCATTGCATCGAATGCGTCTGCAACGGCAATGATCCTGCCATAGATCGGGATCTCCTCGCCTTTCAGACCATCGGGATAGCCGCGTCCGTCATAGCGTTCGTGGTGGAACCTTGCACCCTCGACAACGTGTTCGATGAGGGTAAAGTCCTTGAGTATCTCAGCACCTCTGGTAACGTGTGATTTCATTACAGCATATTCCTCATCGGTGAGCCTTGCAGGCTTGTTGAGGACATTATCGGGTATAGCTATCTTTCCGATATCGTGCAGCAGCGCAGCCTTGCGCAGATTTTCGCACTGCTCGTCGGTAAAGCCGTATTCTTTTGCTATCATAGCTGAGTATTCGGAAACACGCTGTGAGTGCTTGCTCGTTCTAAGGTCTTTTGCGTCAACGGTCTTAGCGATCGCAAGGATCGTTTCGTTGCCCATCTGAACCTGATGCAGAGCAGCCTGCAGCTTGGTTTCCTGCAAGGTCAGCGTGTAGTTCATCTGCGTTCTGGTGATGAACCAGGTCAGCCAGCCAATAAAGATACCGGCAATGATTATCATATAGTATCTGAACCAGGCGTTATCGTGCAGAGCCTTTTCCTTGACGAAAACGTATGAGCTTTCCTCGACTATCTTGCCCGAGTCGTCACGGATAGCTATGCGGAACGTGTATTCACCCGGTTTGATGTTTGTATATGGTATCGTTGAAAGCTCGCTCTGCTTGACGTCTGTCCATTCCGATTCAAAGCCGTCAAGCTTATACGAAACGGTCGGGTCGTCGAGCGAGTAGTTGATTATCTCGGGGATAAAGTCTATCTTGACGGTATCACGGTCTACATTGAATGTCGTACCACGCTCTATGCTCATTTCCTTGTCGTCGAGTCTGACCTCGGAGACCATAAGTCTGAACGACTTTTGTTTGAGCATATAGTTGTCAAGATTCATCATAAACACGCCTCTGTCGGCGGAAAGATAAACGTTTCTTTCATTGTCGACAGCGTTCCATGCATTTGCGGTCAGCGAGCCGATAAGTCCCATTTTTGAGTTCAGCAGCAGATATTCCGATGCGTCGCCGTCAATGAGCTTTTTCTTGTCGAGCACATAGATGCCCGCACTGCCCGTCACGAGTATATCACCGCTGTTGTCGAGCAGGATATCATAGTTGTTTGAATAAGGGAATGCTTTCAGCGCCCTGATCTTGTCATATGCAAGGCGGCAGATGCTGTTTGATGTAACGATGTAGATGCTGTTGTCATCGGGGTCATAGACCATTCGGAGTATTACCTCTGATGTAAGTCCTTCTTCTCTCTGCATCTTCTTGACGAGCTTTCCGTCTTTGAAAACGAGTATACCGTTTCCGTCGGTGCCTGCGTAAAGCGTGCCGTCGGGCGTCTGCAAAAAGCACAGCGGCTGTGCATAGCCTATCTCGTCATTGAACGGTAAGCTCTTTGTCAGCTTGCCGTCTTTTACAAAGAATATGCCGTTTGAGCTGCTTACAGCGATAGTTCCGTCGGACATTTCAAGGCAGACTCTTACACGGTCGCCTATCTCGGAAATGTTTGAGGAATACTCGGTTATCTTTCCGAATCTGTCATAGCAGACAAGGCCTTTTCCGTAGCTGCATATCCAGATCGCCTGCTCAGAATCGCTCATCATGCATCTTATGCGCTGACCGTCGAGCAGTCTGGTGAGGTCGTTTTTGAAAAGTGTGTGCGAGGTCGTGTCGATTATTCTCAGACCGTCATCTGCACCGGCATACAGCAGGTTTCCTCTTATAGCCGTTGTGTTGACAACGCTCGGTTTCAGACCGGTATCTGCGTAGATGTCCTTGACTGATGAACGGGAAAGTCTGAGCAGACCGAGTCTTGACGATGCGAACCACAGGTTGCCCTGATAGTCGGTCAGCATTTTTTCAATGGCGTGGTCAAAGTCGCCCGATTCCTGTTTTGAGAACAGGTTGCTGCTGTTGATGTAGCCGATGCCGCTGTCCGAGCATACCCATGTCAGTCCGTCCTGGTCGGGATAGATGTTGTTTATCTTGGTCATTCCCGAGCAGGTAGTGTTGTCCCAGTTCTTATAGTCGTTGTCCTTGACGATATATCTGCTGACCATTCCGTCGGTCGTGCCTGTGTAGAGCGAGCCTTGCTTGTCGAATGCACAGGTCGAGAATGTCCTGCCGCCGTAAGCATTTTCAATGGTCTTTGTTACCTTGCCCGCTTTGAGCACGAACAGCTGTCCGTCTTTATTGACAGCGGCGACATTGCCGTTGTTGTCTGCGCTGAGGCGGTCAACAAAGCCTACACCCTGCACCTCGGCGCTAACGGACATTCCTATCTTCATTTCCATCGTGACGATACCGCTCGATGTTCCAATGTAGTATTCGCCCGATGAGCTTTGCACGATAGAACGTATAGTATCCGACGGCAGACCGTTCTTTGAGTTTATGACATTTGCGACCTTTTCGTTGATGACGATGACAACTCCGTTGTCGTTGGTGCCTATCCACAGGCGTCCTTCGTTGTCAACATAAAGACAGTTTACGTTCTTGATATCTTCAAGGTCAGATCTGTAAACGAACTCGTGGCCGTTGTATCTGTAAAGACCTGCGTAAGTTCCTATCCACAGAACGCCCTCGTTGGTCTGTGCTATCGCATTTGCGTGACCGCTGAGCAGTCCGTTCGAGCCGTTGTAGATAGTCTGGATATACGAGATGTGCGAGGTCGGGTTCTCTGCGCTCACTGTCATCGGCTCATACTGTGCGCCGACAGTGAGCATCACCGCTATCGCCGCAGCCGCAGCCGTTGCTTGCTTTGCAGCCTTTTTCGCACGCTTGTTTCTGAGCTTTCTTATCACCATGACCGTCAGGAACATCAGCATAGCTGTAACGAGCTTATCGAAGAACTCTATGTAGAATTCGCCTATCAGCGCTGACAGATACTTGTTCACGCCGTTTTCTCT
>CAMYUO010000327.1 GCA_947302065.1 uncultured Clostridia bacterium
AGTCCTCTGTTGCTTTTACGCTAAGCTCGTAAAGCCCTCTCAGAGGGTTGGCGTTTTGCTCGATGTAATACTCCGCCAGGGTGTCTATGACCCTTTTGGGTTTTTGCTGGGTTGCCGAATTATCAAGGTAAACAAGATTATTGTATTTATTAAAAACAGGGAAGTTTTCTTTGCCTAAAAGAGAGTTACTCATTTTTATTACCTCGTCCGATCTTATTGTATATATCCAGCGAGTGCAGACGCAGATCTCTCATCCATTCCGGGTCGTCCTTTTCCTGTGAGATCTCTCTGACTATTTCCTCTGTAAGGCCGCTGCCAAGGAAGCTGCTTTCGTCCTCATCAAATCTGAAATCATAGCGTGAACGGTCGATGTCCGCAACATATGTTTTTCCCCCCATCATCTCACTCCTTGTCGGTATATTTGTCAAATCCGTTTTTGATGACATCATCAACAAGCTCAGCGGGGCCGTCACAAACTATCTTTCCACCTGAGAGAATGTGGGTCTTGTCAACGGTGAGAGCCTCAAGTATTTTTGTGTTGTGGGTAATGATAAGAAGAGATCCGCCTGTGCGGTTCTTGTATTCGTTTATCCCCTTTGAAACTGTTTTAACAGCATCAACATCAAGCCCGGAATCTGTCTCGTCAAGTATTGCAAGCTTTGGTTCAAGGATCAGCAGCTGAAGGATCTCGGCTTTCTTTTTCTCGCCTCCCGAAAAGCCCATGTTAAGATCACGCTGTGCATATGAGCTGTCCATATCCACAAGCTCCATTGCGGCTTTAAGCTTCTTTTTGAAATCCCACAGCTTCATATGCTTGCCTGTTATCTGTTCAAGTGAATTTCTGAGGAACTCCGAAAGGGTTATGCCCGGTATCTCAACGGGGTTCTGGAACGAAAGGAAGATGCCTCTTTTTGCTCTTTCGTATGCAGACTCGTTTGTGATATCTGCGCCGTCAAACTCGATCTTTCCGCCTGTGACGGTGTACTCGGGACTGCCCATTACCGTAAGTCCGAGGGTTGATTTTCCCGCACCGTTAGGACCCATGAGCACATGTGTGCTGCCGCTTTCTATTGAAAGTGAAACGCCGTGAAGAAGCTCTGTTTCCTCGGCGCTGACCGTAAGGTCTGTGATAGTAAGTAGATCTGACATTTTATATCCTCCTAAATATGCATTGCATCATTTGCATTTATATATTGCAGCGTCGGAACGAATACCGCATCGTGCCTTTTACCCTCAAAGATCAGTTTGCCGTCTTTGTAGACAAGCAGCTGTGCTGTCGGAACGTCTTTCCACTCGGCATCGTCAAGTGCGTTGGTGGAGAAGATGACGCCTGCGCCGTGCTGTCGGTATTTCATCGTCTGCTTCATATTCTTGTGAATGTATAAAAGCTCACCGTCAAATATCATCAGGTTGAGTTTGTTTCTTGGTGAAAGGTCTCTGACAAAATCGTCGATCAGTTCGCATCGGTGATATTCATCGAGCGGTTTTTCTTTCTGCGCCTTGTCAAGCAGCTGCATCAGGTAGAGAAACAGCCTTTCGGAATCTGTGTCGCCCGACTGGTGATGCACGAACGGTATCAGCTTGCTGGCTGAATATATCGTTCCGTTATGTATCAGCGTCCAGCAGCGACCTGTGATGTCCTTTGCGCAGAACGGGTGGCAGTTCTCGTTTTTTATCGAGCCGACAGTGGCGAATCGGATGTGTCCGAGATAGCTTTTCTGCGGCGGCAGTTTTTTGACGAGCTTTTTAAGCTCAAGGCTAGTGTCGGAACGCTCGCACCGCTTGCACATTCCGCCTGAGCTCATCATTCCCCAGCCGTGAGGGTTGTCTTTTCCGTGAGAGAAGAACTCGCTCACAAGCGTGTTTATTTCAGTTGGCTGTGATGCTGAAAAGCCCAGCAGCTCGCACATATCGTCACCTTCTTACTTGTATATCTTTTGCTTTGCGACTCTTTCGCACAGCCTGTCTGTGAGCTTTGAACGCTCGTATGAGAGGACTTGCTTTGCCTGCTCGCAGTCTGCGAAAAAGTCTGTCATATCATCAATTATCTGCGCCGCTTTTTCTATGATGTCAACGCCGTCGATAGTCACGCCGGTAAGGTCATAAAGCGCTGCGTTTTTGTGGTTTTGGACAGCCTGCTGCTGTGCCTGTGCGGAGTAGTCCGCATCGCCCTTTTGTGCCAGATAAACGGCGAGCAGATATGCAAACCGCAGGTCGTCGGCGTTTATTCCTACATCTTCAAGCGGGTCGAGGTCGAACATTCTCAGTTCGATGTGGCTGATGCCTTTCCTGAGGTTTTCGAGATTGTTCTCACCGAAAGGCTTGAGCCTTACCGGCAGATAGACCTCGCTTGCCGAGAACAGCAAGCCTTTGTCAACGTAATACTGTATGCTGTCAACAAAGCTGTCGAGCGTTGTCGGGTCAAGGGTAGGAACGAACTCGTTCCAGTAACCTTTTTCTCCGCTGCGAACCGAGGAGTATTTGCCGAGCTCGCTGCCGCTTGCGCCGTCTGCAAACAGGGACTTGTCGTAAACAGGGCTTGCCGCTGTAAGCAGAAGTATCAGCCAGCTGTGCAGTGAAAGCTGTTTGTAAAGTCTGAGATAAAGCGCATTTCTGAACTCGTCTGTGACCTTTCCGCCGCTGAGCTTTTCGAGATATTCCTGCGAGAACGAGAAGTTGAAATGTATTCCCGAAAACAGCATCAGTCTCTTGCCGTAGCGCCTTTCAAGCTGTTCACGGTAGAGCCTTTTGCCCGAATGCATGCCTGTGAAATCAGCTATCGGGATATCGGACTCGTCATTGAAATGCGGCGGATTGGAGTAGAGCCAGATGCTCTCGCCGTTTTCTGCGATCTTTTCCCTTGCGATGCTGTCGAGCTTTGCAAGCTCACTTACCGTTTGCAGCGCCTGTTCCGCGGATTTCAGCAGCTCTGTGCTGCTTTCGTATG
>CAMYUO010000328.1 GCA_947302065.1 uncultured Clostridia bacterium
CTGTGGCTGTTTTTTTACGCAAATTCTGTCTCGATGTGCTTTTGTGCCTGCGGTGTCGAGTATATCCACCTGTCCAGCCTGCCTGAGTTTATAAAATAGTTTATCTTTGACGGGAAGGCAGGGGAGTCGAAAACATCGACTATTATCAGCTTGACTTTCATCTTTTCGGGTATCAGTGCCTTTATGTAAACGCTCGCCGCCTGCCCGACACGCACGTTCTCCTGCGGTTCTGCAAGACCTGCGAGATTGGGCGCAAGCTCGATAAATACGCCGTATTCCTCGACAGAACGCACTATGCCGCCAACCGTCTGACCCTGCTCAAACAGCGAGGCGTTCTGCTCCCATGTGCCAAGCAGTTCCTTGTGCGAAAGGGTAATGCGGCCTTGCGAAACGTCCTTGACAACGGCAAAAATGTCCTGACCGTTGAAAAATCTGTCGCTCGGATGCGATATGCGTGAAACCGAGATGGCATCTATCGGTATCAGCGAGATCATACCGCAGCCGATGTCCACAAAGCACCCGAAAGGCTCTAAATGCGTCACTTTCGCAGGTATCACATCACCGCAGACAAGATTGCTTATGTATTCGTTCACACACTCTGTCTGCGCCTGCCTGCGTGACAAAATGCAGACAGGCTGCCCATCATCATGCCGTATTTCCGTTACTTTGAAGCACACTGTCTTGTTGACTCTCGACAGCAGCGCAATGTCTCTCGTTGCGCCCTCTGCAATGCCGATAGCACCCTCATTGCGAGGGATTATGCCCTTTCCGAACGGCAGATCAACGATCAGATTGTGCTCCGGCGTGCACATAACAGCGTGCCCTTCAAGCGTCAGACCGTGATTCATCGCCTCTCTCATCGCTGCCTCGCTCTGCAGAAAATATCTGTTCTGAGTGCTGCCGAATATCTTTCCCTCGGGCAAAAATCTTTCCATACAAGCCTCTTTTCCCACTAATTTTAGTGCGTTTTTCACAAAATCAAATGTAAACTTTTTTTGAAGACGGCGCATAACAGCCCGAATCGGCTCGGATAAGCTCAAATCACGCAGATACGCCGAATCCTGTCTTTGATTAATCTTATGACGAAGCGGGAATAATTATTCATAGTCCGAAAAAGTTCTCAGTTGGTAAAATTTTGCTGGCGAAAAACTTGACAAAATCGGCTTGATATGTTACAATGGCAACAATGTTTGTAATCGTTTTGTAATTTTCGTACACCGACGATTACAAATCAGGAAAAATCAACAACTCATATTATTTAACGGGAAAGGCAAATTTTCTTAGTTCCCGGAGGAGAAAGGGTGTGAATCTTCGGCAGCTTATAGAAACGTGGTTAGAGCTGCTGAGATGTTATGGTCAAAGATAATTTATCCAGGAAACTTGTGTCCAGATGTGTGGCAGGTGCTCTTGCACTCATCATCACTATGATGGGCGTATCGGACATGTCAAATTCATCTGACCCTGCGGTCACTGCACAGGCTGAGACGACGGCAACTGCCGCTGAGCCGCAAACAACAGAACCCGCAGATGAAACAGTCGCATTCAGTATGGCGACCTTCAAAGCTTCTCAGGGTGCTTCAGCTGGATCAATGGTCAGCAAAGCAGTAACAACAACAGCGTCGCAGGTCATAAAGAAACCGACTGCTGCAACAACTACAAAGAAAACGGCTGAAAAGAAAGCTGAAACGCAGGCAACAACAACGACCAAGACAACAACTGCCGCACCAAAGGCAGTCGTAACTGCAGCATATACACCGGCAGCGACCAAGGCGCCTGTTACAACAACAGTGCCGCAGGCAGCAACTGCCGCAACAACTGCTCCCGCACAGCAGGCTGATCCTAACGCAGAGCTTAAAACTCCTGTTATCCTGCCGGAGCAGACATATGATACAGATTATACTCATCCTTGGAATGCGCAGACAAACAGCATCACTATCCATTGGAACGCTGTTGCAGGCGCAAAGAAGTATATAGTTTCCGTTTACGGCGGACAGTACACAAAGTGGACAGAGGTTGCTTCTACAGTTTGTGATAAGTATACTGCAACAGGTCTCAAAAGAGACACAGCTTATTCGTTCAGCGTAAAGGCTGTAAGCGAAGACGGCAAGTATTCCAATGTATCCGCTGCTGTAAGCATCAAGACAGCGAGAATGGATTACAGCGCAGCAGGCTGGCAGGCAATGTGCCGCATCGTTTACCACGAGGTAGGCGGCGCAGCAGGTTCTTTCTGGGATAAGCCTATCGTTTATGTTGCTGACTGTGTAACAAATCAGTACGTTTGCGCTAAGTACACCTATCAGGGCGTATGGCCTAAGTATTACGCAAGATATTCAAATATCGAGAGCATCATCTATACAAGCGGCGGATTTGCATCAAGCGCAACTCTTTCCGCAAGAGGTGCAAATTACGGCAACGTCAGCCAGAGAGTTAAGCTCGCTGTCTGGGGTGCGACATACGGCGTGACATATTACAACGGCATCGCCAATGATTACAACATCTTCTACTGGAGCAGCACAGGCTATAAAGTTAACAGCGCTAAGTGCGGATACTCGATGAGGACTCCGTTCGGCAACTACGTTAATATCTGGAGACAGTACTGGGGATAATAACAAGAAAACAAAAGAGACCGTGTTGGTCTCTTTTTTCTTGACAGCAAATATAAAGTGTGATATAATGTAAAAGCTGTCTGTGCAGGGTATGTGTGGACATACTTGCATGCGCAAGCAGGGCAGACATGTTATAATATATGCGGGTGTGTGTGGACATACTTGCATGCGCAAGCAGGGCAGACACGTTATAATATATGCGGGTGTGGTGGAATTGGCAGACACGTTAGATTTAGGTAGCGTTACAACAGTGGTACTTTTCCGGATTATTCCAATAGGCTGAAAATCAAAAATTGAATAATATGCGGGTGTGGTGAAATTGGCATACACGGCAGTT
>CAMYUO010000329.1 GCA_947302065.1 uncultured Clostridia bacterium
GTGAGAAACGACCTGTTCGATATTCTTGATCTCGTCAATATCGAGCATACGCTCGCTCATTTTTATAAGCGTTAAATAATAATAGCCGAATGCAATATCATTGTCTTTAAGATACCTATTGAGAACAACAGACGATGTCTTTGCATCAAAGAATACCAGAACAGGATCCAGTCCGCAGAACTCGGTAAAGCTCTTCAATGCATTTGAAACATCAGCAGGTTCCGTACCAAACTGCATCTCAAAGTTTTCGCAGACCTTAAGATCTTTTATCCTGCACGCTGTTATTGTTTTTATCTGAGCTGTCCTGACATCATTACTATCCATATCGATATCAACAGCTATAAACTCTCCGTCAAGTTCTCTCTGATCCCAGCCGACAAAGATCAAATCATCGTTATTGACTTCGTAGTTCTCAACACCGTAGATGATCTTGAAATCGGGATTATTCTTGCGTATATCATTACAGGTATTGCCTGCCTCGGTATATCCCTGAACTACTCCGTGGTCAGTGATAGCAACTGCTTTGTGTCCCCAATCGGCCGCACGCTTAACGAGCTTTGACGGCGGCGTGATAGCATCAAGCTGAGACATATTCGTATGAAGATGCAGTTCTACACGCTTGTATTCGCTATTATCCTTCTTAGCCTCACGCTTTACAAGCATTATAGATGCAGGCACCAGGTTGATAGTATGATCAAAAGAGTCTTCTTCGATCTTTCCGGACATTATGACGGTACTGCCGACTTTCATTTTGCCGAGGACAGCTTCAAGCATAGCCTTCGTAAAAGGATTATACTTGTTAGCTTTCAGCGCACCGACCATTTTGACAGAAAACGATGATGTATAGTCAGTGATAAACAGCGACGCTATGAGCATACCGTTCTTGGTCTCTCTTGTCTCGCACTTGAAAACATCGCCCCATACTGTGATATCACCCTCAAAATCGGCAGGAATGTCTTTCATTTCCGTTACCTTTGTCTGAGAGTCGATCGGTGAGCCTTTGAGTACAACAGCATTTTCACAAAGAAGATGCAGCCTTGTAAAGTCCGCAGTACACGTACGGAACTGTATTTCTTCATCGGATTTTGCAGGTGCGCTTTGCTTTGGAGCCGGTACATTATTATTCTGCACAGGCGCCGGAGGCGGCATACTTGCTAAAAATTCGTCCTGCTGTCTCTGATAAGCCTCAATATCAGTTTCGAGCACACCGTCAAAAGTAAAGCTTACTTTTCTTGAGAACATTTTTTCAACAAGAGAAGAAAGTGCTCTCGAAACGCCGTTTCTTTCAAGCAGCGCATAACCGCCGTTTTTCAGCGTTACTTTGATTTCATCACCGCTTATAGAAACTTCGGCATTGTTGAAAAATCCGTTTACAAGCGGGAATCTGTCCTTGAAGAACTTGAATATCTCAGGGAAATACTCGGCAGACAGCTTGTCCGGCGTGTATTTACATTCAACAGTGAGCTTTGTAGCTCTGAGATGCTTTTTCATCGAAATGCAGAACTGTTCAAGCTCATCATATTTCACATATTCATCAAAGGCGGCAATAAAATGAAGCTCTGTATTATCGCCGTCTGTAATTATCTTTAATATCCTGCCCGATGCAATAGCAGAAGGCAGCTGTTCATCAAACTGTGAGAACAGATTTTCAAAAGTATTGTTATTCATCGTTTATCCTTTTAAAGCTTATCTATTTCATCCATAAGCGCTTTGAGCGCCTCTTGTTCAGGCAGCTTGCAAATCTTCTTTCCGTGTTTGAACAGAACCACACAGCCGTCACCGCCTGCAATACCGACATCTGCCTCGCCGGCTTCACCAATGCCGTTTACAACACAGCCCATTACAGCAACCGTTATATTTTTGTCGATATTCCTGGTCATTTCCTCGACCTTTTTCGCAAGACCGATAAGATCTATCCTTGTTCTGCCGCAGGTCGGACAGGATACTATCCTTATTCCGCTTCCCTTTCCAACAGCTTTAAGAATATCCTTTGCCGCATATATCTCTTTGACAGGATCATCGGTCAGCGATACCCTTATCGTTTCTCCTATGCCGTCAACAAGCAAAGAGCCTATTCCGACAGCGGACTTTATAAGTCCCATTCTCTCGGTTCCCGCCTCTGTAACACCGAGGTGCAGTGCATAATCGCACTTTTCGGCAAGAAGCCTATATCCTTTTATCATAGTCTCAACGTCTGACGACTTGATTGAGATAACAATATCCTCAAAATCACATTCTTCAAGTATCCTGACATGACCAAGCGCACTCTCAACAAGAGCTTCAGCGCAAGGCTTGCCGTATTTTGCAAGGATATCCTTTTCAAGAGAACCGCCGTTTACACCTATCCTTATGGGCAGTCCCTTTGCCTTGCAGATATCCACAACAGCCTTTACTCTGTCAATGTCACCTATATTACCCGGGTTTATGCGTATTGCATCAACACCTGCCTCTGCAGATGCTATTGCAAGCTTATAATCAAAATGTATATCAGCTACAAGAGGCATATTTACAGCCTGCTTAATTGCAGGAATAAGGCTGACAGCTTCCATATTCGGTATAGCTGCTCTGATTATCTCACAGCCTGCCTTTTCGAGTTCAACAGCCTGCTTGACCGAGCCCTCAATGTCTGTTGAAGGCACGCTCAGCATAGACTGAACATATATCTTTTCACCGTCGAGCGTAAGTCCGCCGACTTTTACCGGTCTGCATTTTCTCATATCAAATCACCATTATCAGAATAGTTTCAGCACATCACTTATAGTTATTATCGCCATCAGCACTAAAAGTGCTATAAGACCTATGAAATGAACCATTCCCTCGTGTTCCGGCTTTACAGGTTTTCGCCTGATTCCCTCAATGATCAGGAACACAAGCCTGCCTCCGTCAAGTGCCGGCAAAGGCAAAAGGTTGAATATGCCT
>CAMYUO010000330.1 GCA_947302065.1 uncultured Clostridia bacterium
CTTCCATATGAAAGACGGCAGTATACAAACCTACAGTAGTTTTGCGTCAGACAGGAACAACATCATAGAGCTTGAATCGATCGAAGCGTATGGCGATGACATATCGCCCGTCATCGGTTAGCTATACTAAATAATCAATAAAGAACGCAGTTCAACCGCTGCGTTCTTTGTTTGAGAAACGGAGAATAAAATGAAAAACATAGCAAAGCAGGTGCTCGGCTGTATCGTCTGCTGGGCAGCTGTGCTCGCTGTCTGCTTCGGGCTGCTTTGTGCGGCGGCAGCCGTGCCGAACGACAGCATAAAGGACAACCTCAACAAAAGCGCACAAAAGCTTGCCGCCGACGACCCGCACGGCAAGACCGCAGGCGAACTGTATCACAGCGTTCAGGATAACTACGCCGACGCCATACTGCTCGGCATCGCCGCAAATATGGACTCTGACGATGTTTTCACATCTGTGCTCGATACAAATTACTACGATGACGGATACGGCGCCGCAGTCGGCATCCTGGCAACGACCGACGGCAAAGAGGCAAACACCGACTATACACGCTACTGGCACGGCTCACTCGTGCTCGTGCGCCCGTCGCTGATGTTCACCGATATAAGCGGCATACGCATCATCGGCGCAGTCATCATCATCATTCTGCTGCTCGGCAACGCCGCACTTTTGATATGGAAAAAGCACATCGCTGCCTGCGTGATACTGCTCGTTTCGGCGGTTCTCGTGCAGTTCTGGTTCGTGTTCACCACTATCGAGTATATGGCAGCGTTCATCGTGATGCTCGCCGTGCTGCCGCTGTATGTCAAATTCGCAGGCAACGCCAAGGCGCTCACGATTATTTCCGCAGGCGTGGGAACGCTCACAGCCTTTGCCGACTTTCTCACAACAGAAACGCTGACCATACTCGTGCCGCTTGCAATGGCGTTTTTCATCACCGCCGAAAAAGGCGAAAAGCCGGACACCAAAAAGGCTCTCATCACCGTTGCAAGATGCCTTGCAGCGTGGGGTGCGTGCTATCTGCTCACATTCGGCGCTAAATGGCTGCTTGCGTCTGCCGTGCTCGGCAGAGACGTTTCCGACATCGCATTTTCTGCCGCAGCCGAAAGATTCAGCGGAACGGGAGACCTCGGTCTTTCAGCGTTTGAGCTGTTTTTCTCGGCACTCGGCTCAAACTTCACTATGCTCACACCGTGCGGCGACAAAACAAGCGCAGTCTGGGCACTCGGCTGGATAGCACTTTTCGCAGCAGTCTGCATTTTCATCCTGCGTTTTGACACAAGAAAGCTGTCCGCACCAAAAGCCGCTATGATAACCATTGCGGCATTGCCTGTCGTGAGGATATGCGTGCTGATGAACCACTCCTACCTGCACAACTTCTTCACCTACCGTGCGCTCATGGCAAGCATAATGGCTCTGCTCGGTCTGGTGTGGTACCGCATCGGCGGCAATAAAAAAACAGCCGTCAAAAAGAAAAAATAACATCTTCACAGCGAGGTAAAGATGAAAAAGATAGTTATAATCGGCGCGGGTCCTGCGGGACTGACCGCCGCATATGAGCTGCTGTCGAGCCGCAAAGACATAGATGTCACCCTGCTCGAATCGGGCAGCATACCCGGCGGCATATCTGCGACAGTGCAGTGCTGCGGCTGCCGAATGGACCTCGGCGGTCACCGCCTGTTCTCAAAAGACGAGCGGATAATGAACTGGTGGAAAAACATCATGCCTGTTCAGAGCAAGCCTGCCTGCGACGACAAGCTGCTCTGCCGAAAAAAGCCTTACTCAAAAGGCACCGCAGACCCCGAAAAGTCCGACAGCGTGCTGCTTATCCGTGACAGAGTCTCCCACATCTACTACAAAAACAAATTCTACGACTACCCCGTCGAACTCAGCGCTAAAATGCTGCACGACCTCAGCCTGCCGCTGACAGCGAAAGTGCTGTGCAGCTATCTGCGCAGCTGCGTCAAAAAGCTTCCCGAGACAAACCTCGAAAATTTCTACATCAACCGTTTCGGGCGTGAGCTTTACAAAATGTTCTTCGAGGGCTACACGCAGAAACTCTGGGGAAAGCACCCCCGTGACATCTCTGCGCAGTGGGGCGCTCAGCGTGTCAAAGGGCTTTCGCTCACCGCCGTGATGAAAGACACCCTGCATAAGCTCATCGGCAGCAAGAAAAGCTCCAACACCGAGACCTCTCTCATCGAGCAGTTCTGGTATCCCAAACTCGGCGCAGGACAGATGTGGCAGACAGTCGCCGACAAAGTCACCGCAATGGGCGGACGGATACTCTATGACCGCAAAGTCACAGGCATAAAAACTCACGGCGGCAGGATAGTCTCAGTAACCTGCGGCAGCGAAACGTTCACCGCAGACGAGTGCATAAGCTCAATGCCGATAAGCGAGCTTGCACAGGCAATGAGCGCACCCGATGACATACGCTCGGTCGCAGACGCACTGCCCTACCGTGACCTCGTCATCGTCGGTCTGCTCGTTAAAGACCTCAGGCTCAAAAACACGAGCAAAAAGCGCACTGTGCGTGGTACCGTCCCTGACTGCTGGATATACGTTCAGGATAAGCGTGTAAAGCTCGGTCGCCTGCAGGTGTTCAACAACTGGTCGCCGTATATCGTCAGCGAGCCGTTTGAAAAACTGTGGCTCGGCGCAGAGTATTTCTGCAGCAGCGGCGACGGCATCAGCGAAATGACCGACAAACAGCTCGCCGCACTCGCCGCAAAGGAACTGCGCAGGATAGGCATACTCGGCAATAGTCCCGTGCTCGATTTCCACGCCGAACGTGTCAGCAAAGCTTACCCAGCATATTTCGGCGCATATGACCATTTTGACACCGTCCGCAATTATCTCGACAGGTTTGATAACCTCTGGTGCGTCGGCAGGAACGGTCAGCACCGATATAACA
>CAMYUO010000331.1 GCA_947302065.1 uncultured Clostridia bacterium
GAGCCTCAAGGGCAGCACTGCCGTCAACCGTCTTTGAGCACTGCGAAATGATACCGCCGATATCGACCATGTTGGTGTAGCCCTCTGACTTGTTGTTTCCGCCGAAGTTGTCAGCGCTCATCACGCCCTTGACAACAGCTTTCAGGTTGTTTCCTGCAGATTCAAAGAGCTTTTTTGAGAAGTCATTGAAAGCTATCACGAAATCGTCCATCTTTGAAAGGTCAACTATCGTAAGTGTGCATTCTTTTTCCTGCTGTACCGATGCACACTCATTGTAGAAGCTGTCAGCGATGACCTTGCCGAGTTCCGCACCGTTTGCGGTCGGGTTCTTTACAAGTGCATTTGTGAATGTAGTATAGTCCCAGCCTGTGCCCGGCTCAGTCTCCTGCGAGCCGTAGAAATATCTTGCATACGAAGCAAGTATATTAGCGACCTCAGCCGTACCCATAAGGCAGCAGTCAAATCCGATGAACTCGAACTTGTCGGTCATGCCCTCATAAACATCAGCAAATGCGCTGTTTATCTCCATAAGGTCGAGAGTATCGCCGCCGTTGAGCTCGTCAACGCACGCACCCTGAATACATCCGCCGCCGTGATCCCAGAAGATAACGCCCATCTTTTCCGAAGCGTATTCCTTAACGCCCCACTTGAGGAAATCAGCAAGGTTTTCGCTCGAGCCCATATTCTTCAGCGGTACCGAGCCGACCTTCTGCATATCCTGATTCTGTACTATCCAGCGCTCCGCCTCGCTTGCACTGAACACCTCGTTGATCCATTTCTTTGTTCCGCCCGTCTGAACAACGAATCTGACATTGTCACTCGACTCTGCCTCCATCATCTGCTTAATATCTCCCGTAGCCGAACCCTGTCCGCTGCTTTCGAGATCCGTTCCGCAAAGGTAAACGAAAATAGTCCATTTGCCCTTGTCGCCCATCGGTGTAGACTTGTTTTCAGGACGGCTGATCGTCATCTTTCCGTCAGTGCCCTTGACCGACATAGAGACCTGCTTTGTGATCTTCTTGTCGCTGCCGGATCCTGATTCCGAGGACGAGTCCGCAGCCGAGCTGTCAGCCTGTGAGCTTGAAGCCGTTGAATCAGTTTTGCTCGACGAGCCGTCATCTGACGAAGAACTGCTTCCGCAGCCCGACAGACCCATCAGCATTGCTCCTGCAATAAGAAGTGTAAGAATCTTTTTCATATTGCTCCTCCATTATAAAAAATTAAAACATTTGCCTTATCAATTATACCGAAACAGTCGCCGCTTGTCAAGGCTTTTTTCATCGCACAGTCCGCAAAAAGCCCGCCTTAGAAAAGACGGGCTAAGAGTTTTTGTTCGATTTATATGCTTGCCTTAGCAATCTCCGCAGCTGTGCCGAAGCGGTTTGCGCCTGCGAGGCGCTCGATTGCGTTCTTGTTCGTCTGAGTTTCCGTCTTTCCGCAGACTGAACATTTTCTCGTCTGTGTGGAAGTCTTGTTTTTCAGGTTGAAGCTTGTGGTCTTCCACGCCGAGAACTTGTGACCTCTCTTTATGATCTCCCTTGTTTCTATCTCGCCGCAGACGGTGCATTTCCTGCTCTCAGAGCCTTTTTGTATACAAGTCGGAGTAACAGTCTGTTCCCAATCACCGAAAGAATGCACATGTTTTTCAATAGTAAATGTAGTCCTTATAGCATCTGTGTAGTTGCCTATCCCGATAATAATCACAATAGCTGTTCCCGGCTCAATGTTATTTACATAAGTGGGAACGTAATCCGTGTTCGGAATAAGGAGCTTATCTCCAATCTTAACAGTGACCTTAGGCTGCTATGCTCTACCAGTGTATATTAGAGTCGTATCAGACAAAGTTATTCTTGTATCAAGATTTAATAACGAAGCTGTTTTGATTTCAAATGCCAATGAGAAGAACTTAAAGGGAAGCTATACCAAGACCACTAAAGAAATTGACTTTGTAGCATCAAAGGGCAGTAAGAAGGTATATATTCAGTCAGCACTTGCTCTGCCTGACGAAGCCAAGACTGAGCAGGAACTTCGCCCGTTCTCTCTGACAGGTGACTCGTTCCCGAAGATTATCGTCCGAAGGGATATCCGCAAGAAGTGGTACGACGATAACGGTGTGCTGAATATTGGGTTGAGTGAGTTTTTGCTTGATGAAGATTCAATATAACCCCAAAGAACGGCTGCAATTATGTTATGCAGCCGTTCTTATGTTTTCCAAAATCGAAAGATTTTCAGTTTTGGAAAATTCGATATTAAGTTTATATATTTAGGATAATCTTCCGAAAATGAAAAGTATCACTGAAAATCGCAAAAGTTTTCAATAGGATAGTGCTATCAGCATGTGCATTTTAATCTGCTGTTAAAGCGGTAGCACTCACACAGCACTCACAAAAATAGTCTCGGAAATCTGAGTGCTACGTGAGTGTTACGTGAGTGCTATCACTGCTTTTTCAGCCTCTCTCATCACATCGGAGAATATAACAAAAGCCCCGAAGATACGAGCTTCGGGGCGTATTTGCGTTGTTTTGAAATAAGCGAATTCTTATCTCTTTGAGAACTGAGGAGCACGACGAGCAGCTTTCAAGCCGTACTTCTTTCTCTCCTTCATTCTTGGGTCTCTTGTAAGGAAGCCTTCCTTCTTGAGGAGTGGACGGTAATCGTCGCTTGCCTGGAGCAGTGCTCTTGAAAGACCATGTCTGATAGCACCTGCCTGACCTGTAACTCCGCCGCCTGCAACTGTGCAGACAATGTCGTACTTGTCAATTGTATTTGTAACTCCGAATGGCTGACGAACGATCAGCTTGAGTGTCTCAAGTCCGAAATAATCGTCAATATCTCTTCCGTTTATTGTGATCTTGCCTGTACCCTCGTAAACACGAACACGGGCAACAGAATGCTTTCTTCTTCCGGTAC
>CAMYUO010000332.1 GCA_947302065.1 uncultured Clostridia bacterium
ATGACCGCTGGATAGACGGCGTTTCATACGGTATCGGTCACGGAGGGTGCGAGCTGATACTTTCAACGTCTGTTATTAGCCTGAATAGTTTTTTAGAGGGCCTTGACTGCAACAAAAACGGTATCTGGGAGCTGATTAGATCCTCTACGCCCGAAGAAACAGAGAAGCTGTATAACTCTCTCAAACTGAGTTCGGAAAACGGTTTTTATGATAATTTCCTGACAATTCTGCACAGCGTCTTTGAGATCGGTGCTCAGATAGGTCTTTCACTTCTGGTGCTGTCGGCTGTGTTCTATGTGGGCTGCAAAAAGCAGCTGTTCATTGCGATCGTACTTCATACGGCTATAAACTTTTTCCCGCAGATGCTGCTTGATTTCAAGGTGCCGTATCCAAAGCTTATGGAGTTTTTTCTTTTCGGCATCGTGCTGTTATATGTATTCCTCGTATGGCGGCGGCGAAAAGACAAATTCATTTACCGCAGCGGACCTGATGAGGACGATGACAGTAAAGATTAAAGACTTGCCACTTTGCGGTGACAAGTCTTTTTTTCATAGTCTGAACTGTTGAAACCTGCTGATATAGCATTCAAGATTCTGACGTACCTGTTCGGGCGCATCTGTCATTCCTCTGTGTATCCACAAAGATATCACGTTCCATATGCCGCCCATATTCAGAGCCATCAGGTACTCATGATCCAGCCCCTCAAACAGTTTATAGAAAGGATTTGTGTCTGGTCGCTGCTGACTGTGCATATACGGACCGTACTCGTTCAGACACTGCAATGGGATATGCAGCATTGAGTTCTTCTCGAGCAGAACGAGCATATCACGGTGTTTGTCGGCAAATGAAAATATCGCTGTCAGCGGGTCGCTTACCGCATTATTGACGATCTCAAAATAGTCGGACAGGATATTCTTGATATGTGATCTCAGCACATCGTCCTTTGACTCGAAATTGCGGTAAAATGTTTTCCGAGCGAGTTTGGCCTCAAGTATTATCTGTTTAACTGTTATCTCGTTATACGGGTACTTTTGCATCAGCGCAAACAAGGCATCGGTGATCTCTTTTTTCGAACGTATCGCTGACGGATTGTTAGATTCTGTCATTGCGAAAGCCTCCTTTTATTGCTTGGATCTTCTGAGTACATTATACCACAAAAAAACAAAAGATACAAGTGTGTCAGTTGAATTGCAACAAAAAAACGCCAATGAATGCTAGGTGCAGACATTGGCGCTGATGTTTTAGAATTATTTGTTTACGAGAGCAAGTGTGTCTCTTGCGATGAGCAGCTCTTCGTTTGTAGGTACGATCCATACCTCAACCTTGGAATCAGAAGCGGAGATCTTGCAGAGCTTGCCTCTTACAGAAGCGTTAACTTCCTCATCGAGCTTGATGCCGAGGAAATCCATATCAGCACAAGCCATTGAACGAACAAGTGCCTCGTTCTCACCGATACCGCCTGTGAACAGAACAGCGTCAAGACCATTCATAGCAGCAGCAAAAGCGCCGATGTACTTCTTGATCTCATATGTGAGCATATCGTTTACAAGCTCGCATCTCTTGTTGCCTTCCTTAGCGCCTGCGATGATGTCTCTGTTATCTGATGAAACGCCTGAGATACCAAGGAAACCTGACTCCTTGTTGAGATAATCGCTCATCTGTGCAGGAGTCATGCCGCGTTTGTCAGCTACAAATGTAACAGCAGATGCGTCAACGCAGCCGGAACGTGTACCCATTATAACACCGTCAAGAGGAGTAAAGCCCATTGTTGTGTCTACCGACTTGCCGCCGTCAACAGCTGTGATTGAAGAACCGTTGCCAAGGTGGCAGGAAACGATCTTAAGATCCTTAGGATCCTTGCCCATTGCCTTTGCAAGAGCAGCAGAAACGAATCTGTGGGAAGTGCCGTGGAAACCGTACTTTCTAACGTGCAGCTCCTCATAATCCTCGTAAGGAAGACCGAACATATAAGCCTTAGGAGGCATTGTCTGATGGAAAGCCGTATCAAATACAACTACCTGCGGAGTTGTTGCAGGCATTACCTTCTTGCAGGCTCTGAGTGCAAGAGCGTGTGCGTGGTTGTGAACAGGAGCAAGATCACGAAGCTCGTCGATCTTGTCGATGATCTCATCTGTTACAAGGCAAGCCTCAGAGAATACCTCTGCACCCTGCACGATCCTGTGACCAACAGCGCTGATCTCATCCATAGCGTCGATGACCTTTGTTTCGCCTGTTGTAAGGACCTCTACCAGCTTTTCAAATGCTTCTGTGTGTGTAGGAAAGTCACAGTCAGCCTCGAGCTTTCTGCCGTCGCCTGTCTTTGCGCTTACATGACCGCCGATGCCGATCCTGTCGCAGTTGCCCTTTGCGATTACAGACTCGTCTGTCATATCAAGAAGCTGATATTTCAGTGAGGACGAACCTGCGTTAACTACCAATACTTTCATTAAGAAATACTCCTCTCAAAATGATATACAATATTACTGTTGCTTGACTTTAAAGCTACAATATAATATAATATTAGTATATCATATCTGTGATAAATTTCAAGTATATTTCTCATAAATATGCTTTTTAATAAAAAATTCTTTTTCTCGTAATATTTCTATTTTGATTTTGCAGGGAGGTGCAGCTATGTACGTTGCAGGTGTAGTTGCTGAATATAATCCGTTCCATAACGGTCACGAGTATCATCTCAAAATGACAAGACAAGCCGGTGCAGACCATATAGTTGTTGTAATGAGCGGCGATGCTGTGCAAAGAGGCGACGTTGCGGTCTTTTCCAAGTATGAGCGTGCGCAGATTGCTTTGAAATACGGCGCAGACCTTGTGCTTGAACTGAGTGCGCCATATTCCTGTGCGCCTGCTCAGGTCTTTGCAGAAAATGCGGTCAGGCTGCTTGCAGGTCTT
>CAMYUO010000333.1 GCA_947302065.1 uncultured Clostridia bacterium
TAACTTAATTAAGAAAAATCCCTTAAAAAATTTCAAGCAAAAATTGTAAATAATTACACATAAAAAAGGCTGTGCATTTCTGCACAGCCTTGTGATGTCAGATATACTTGAAAAGGAAGAACAGTCCGATGCGCACGGCGGCGATGATGAACACACAGAACACCGATGTGCCTGCGCTGAGCTGATTGACCCAATAGATGCCTGTCGGGTCGGGCGCTTCGCTCTCCTCACCGAGCACCATAGCGGTGCCGTTCGGGTAGCCGCTGTCAACACAGAACCCGAGCATTCCCGCACAGGCTGACTGAGTCTGTGCAGCGGTCTTGTTCTGCGAATCGTTTCTGAACGCACGGTAGACCTGCGAGCCTCTGTCGGCATCGAGACAAAGTATGCTGCCGTCACGCAGACAGAACCTTGCTGCAATTCTTGACGGGATATATCCCATGAATCTGTTGAGCGCAGTCGGTATCCTGCCCGAGTGGTCTTCGTAGCCGCCCAGCCTGCCGCCGATACGGTCGGCGAGGTTTATCGTGCGGTAGATGAATCCGCCGACACCGCCGAGCAGTCCCATCCAGAAAAGCGGTGCGACCACGCAGTCGGTTATATTTGCAGCCGATGCCTCAACGGTGCATCTGACTATCTCCTGCATCTCAAGCTCGGATGCATCCATGCCCGTGAGGTCGTGGAAATATTTGCGTGCAGATGTGATGTCGTTTTCCTTTGCGGCGTGCATCACCTTTGCGGCAAGCTCTCTCGGCGTGCGCATCGACAGCGCCGACCAGCAGAATATGCCCTCGACGATGATGCCGAAGATGTCGGATATTGCATATGTGAAATAGAAGATGCACAGGCACAGCACCAGCACAGGTGTGAGCGCAAGAAATTCAAACATACCGCCTGCGGCATTGCGTGCATCTTTGGAATCGGCATAGGCGTTCTTTATCTTTCTGTCGAGGAATGACAAATATTTTTTTATTATATTGAGCGGATATGCGCCAAGCGGGATATCGCCGAGCATCGAGTCAAGCACAAAGCCCAGCGCAATGGCGCACAAAGTGTTCATCAGCATTGATATCGTCCTCTTTTAGTCTTATCGGTGGTCATAACATAGTAAGTATAGCATATTTCAACCTTTTTTTCAACCGCATTTGTAAACTTTTTTCGCTGTGCTCAATTTCGTGCAAAATGCTGACTTTCAACATTGCAATTATAATTTTTTGTACACACAATATTGTTGACTTTTATTGCAAAATGGTGTATTATAAAGAATAATATTTTTGTAAGGAACGTTCAGAGAAAAAGTGGGAGGTAAAAGCTTATGCTGGAAACAAACGCACAGAAAAAATTCGCAAAGGAAGGCATCACTTTTGACGATGTTCTGCTTATCCCCGGTGAGTCGGACTGCACACCCGATATGGTGGATATCCACACACATCTTACTAAGGACATCGTGCTCAACACGCCTATCATGACATCTGCAATGGACACTGTTACAGAGTCGAGAATGGCTATCGCTATCGCCCGTGAAGGCGGTATCGGAATCATTCACAAGAACATGACCATTGAAAGACAGGCTGACGAGGTAGATAAGGTAAAGAGATCCGAAAACGGCGTTATCGTTGATCCGTTCTCTCTCACGGCGGACAAGACCGTTGCGGAAGCTGATGCTCTCATGGGCAGATACAAGATCTCGGGTGTGCCTATCGTTGACGACAAGGGCAAGCTCATCGGTATCCTGACGAACCGTGACCTGAGATTTATAAAAGACTTTGACAATATGATAATCAAGGATGTCATGACAAAGGACAACCTTGTAACTGCACCTGTCGGCACAGATCTCGCAGGCGCACAGCAGATACTGATGAAGCACAAGATCGAAAAGCTCCCGCTGGTCGACAACAACGGCGTGCTCAAGGGCCTTATCACTATCAAGGATATCGAAAAGGCAGAAAAGTATCCTAACTCTGCAAGAGATAAAAAGGGCAGACTTCTCTGCGGTGCCGCTATCGGCATGACACAGGACGTGCTCGACAGAGCGGGCGCACTTATCGACGCACAGGCTGACGTGCTCGTGCTCGACTCGGCACACGGTCACTCGATGAACGTTATCAACTGCCTCAAGAAAGTCAAGGCAGCTTTCCCGAACACCCCTGTAATCGCAGGAAACATCGCTACCGCAGAGGCTGCAAAGGCACTTTGCGAGGCAGGCGCTGACGCTATCAAGGTCGGCATCGGACCTGGATCTATCTGCACAACGAGAGTTGTTTCGGGTATCGGTGTTCCGCAGATCACAGCAGTTTATGATGCTGCGTGCGAGGCTGCAAAGTACGGCGTTCCCGTTATCGCAGACGGCGGTATCAAGTATTCGGGCGACATCGTAAAGGCTCTTGCAGCAGGTGCAAGCGTCGTAATGCTCGGCTCACTGCTCGCAGGCTGCGAGGAAGCTCCGGGCGAGGTCGAGATCTATCAGGGTCGTTCGTTCAAGGTTTACAGAGGCATGGGTTCGCTCGCTGCTATGGCTTGCGGCTCAAAGGACAGATACTTCCAGACCAACACCAAGAAGCTCGTTCCCGAGGGCGTTGAGGGAAGAGTTGCATTCAAGGGTCCTGTAAGCGACACTATCTATCAGCTCGTCGGCGGTATCCGCTCGGGCATGGGCTACTGCGGCTGCCACACCATCGAGGAGCTTGCAGAGAAGGCACAGTTCGTAAAGATCACGGGCGCAGGTCTGAAAGAGTCTCACCCGCACGACATTTACATCACAAAGGAAGCTCCGAACTATTCGGCAGGATTCTGATAAATACAAAGCCGAGACTAACCTCTCGGCTTTTCTTTATTTTCTCACCAATCATAACAGGTTGTTTCGGCCACCTTTTTCTCGCAAAAAAAGGTGGCGGGTCA
>CAMYUO010000334.1 GCA_947302065.1 uncultured Clostridia bacterium
CTCTTCAAGGTAGTAGAAAGCAGCAAGCCAGTTAAGCCCGCGGATATCCCACGCGAAACCAATACCATTGAGAAATTAAACCCTGACTAGTGCGAGTTAATTCTGATTGTTCAGAACTCACAGTGAGGCACACCACTTGCCGATAAGCACACCTTCATAGCTTGCACTCGTTTCGGGGAACTTGCCGTATTTGTTAACGTATTCCTTTAACAGCTCGAAATTCAGCTCCCAGCTGTTTGAAAATGTATCGTTAAGCTCACTCAGAATGTCACGAATGTCGCGGACATAATCGTAAAGCTCAAACTCTATCTCATAATCATAGACCTCACCGCTTGTGCGTGCGATCTCCATAATGCTTGCATACTGCTGTGCGGTATCACCAGTCTCAAAGTTGTTGACGATATCAAAGATAACAGGACGCTTGTTCTTTTCAGAGCAAGCCAGTGCCCTACCAAGCTGCTGGTAGAACACGTTTGCCGACTTTGTCGCACGAAGCATTATCACTCCGTCTATATCGTCAAAGTGAACACCCTCATTGAGCATATCAACGCAGAAAAGCAGCTTTATCGACTGTGCATCGTTGTCGTTTTTAAACGACTCAAACTGCTTCTGCGAGGCGCTGTTCTCGGAATAAACCGCGTATTTGTGCAGTTTTGTGTTGACTCTTTTGAGCCATTCGCCGCACTCATCACTTATCTGTTTCAGTCTTTCGACATTCGGGCAAAAGACAATGTACTTGCCTGTCCTGTCGGGGATATGCTTTTCAAATATCCTGTCAATACCGACATCAAGCTCTGCGATCATTCGCTTTGCCTGTGCAATCTTTCCCGCAAGGACTTGTTTCAGCCTTGGATTGCCCGTCTGCTCGGCTTTAGCTTCAAGCTGCTCGATATCGCCCTTAAAGCTATACCAAGAGGTAACATACACTGGCAGTGGCAGAATATGCTCTCTTATTGCCTCTGCAAGCGACATATTAACCGCGTAGACGTTACCAAAAAGCTCCTCTGCCATATTTCTTCCGCTGTCAAGATAACGGATAGGCGTTGCTGTTGTTCCAAGTATCTTTGCATTGGGAACAGCACTCAGTAGTGTCTGCACTCCCCTTTGCCACTCAGGCGAGCCGCAGCGGTGGAACTCATCAAGCACGCAGTAGTCAGCTGTTATCTGTGCTATCTCGCTCTCGTCAAGCTGTGACAGCTTCATGTAAGTCATAAATGTCACATTTGCAAGGCTGATGCCGTTTTGCAGTGCAACGTCTGTCAGCTGAGAAAAGATGTAGTTTGACGGTGAGCAAATGACAAATCTGCATTCGTGGTTGTCCTTGACAAGCTGCATAATGAGGTATGACTTGCCCGTGCCTGTAGGTTGAACAGCAGCAACACGGCTAGTCGTTTTGAACAACTCACATATGTTTTCGTATGTTTCCCTGTTGTGACTGTGCAGCATAGTTTCACCCTCTTTGCAGTCCAAAGCCCTCGTCAACATTTATCTATTTTCGTAAAACATCATATTTTGCGAAAGGCACTGACAAGTCGCATCAGAACATAAAAAAGAGGAAGCCTTTCGACTGCCTCTGACAAATCTATTTAGTTTAAGCTGTGTATTTAACGAGCTCCATGCAGGCTCGCTTTCTGTCCATTGACGAGTGTACATAGCGGTTTAGCGTTATTTCGACTTTGCTGTGACCGAGAATTTCGGAGAGCGTTTTTACGTCAAATCCGAGTGCTATCGCATTCGTTGCGAAGGCGTGTCTGAGCGAATGGAATGTCACTGACGGCAAATTTGCGTTATCGAGTATCGCGGCAAATCTATACTGCAAAGTCCTCGGTTCGAGAGGCTTTTCATTCGCAGAAAGTACAAAGGTTTCGGGTGCGGATGCAAAGCTTTTCAATACCGATACAAGCTGCTTAGGCAAGGGTATTTCCCTCACCGAACTTTCACTTTTCGGCGGCATTATCACGAGTTTGGTTTTCGCATTTTCGCCACTTACCGCAACACGCTGAACGGTCTTGTTGACGGACAAAACACGTTTTTGCAGGTCGATATCTTTCCACTGCAGACCGCAGACCTCGCCAAGACGCAGTCCGAGTGTCAGCGACAGCATAATTCCAAGTTTAGTCAGGTCAAGGTCTTTTGATATGTATGCTTTTAACGCATTTTGCTGGTCAGCATCAAGCAGTCTGACCTGCGGCGAAATGCATTTTGGCATAATGATATCATCAAAAACATAGGCGATGTTATGCTCTCTGCGGGCATACTTGAACACCGATTTGAGCAGAACAATAATATCAGCAACATAGCGCGCGGACAGCCCGCTTTCGAGTTTTCTGCCAACAAAGGCATATACGTCCTGTCTAGTGAGCTTATGGCACAAGAAGCCTGAAAATGCAGGGATTATGTGCTTTTCGAGCTTCATTCGGTAGTTTGCAAGCGTTGAGGGCTTGATGCGGCTCTGAACTACGTTCAGCCACTCATAGCACAGTTCTCTGACGGTCATTTCCGTTAAACTGCCTATGTTGAGCGTTCTTTTGAACCCATACATCTTCTCCAAAGCCTCATCAGCTGTTCTGCCGTAAAATGACTTTGTTACGCGTTTTCCACACTCGTTTTTTTCAATATAAAGCCTAGCCTCAAATCTGCCGTCCCTGCGCTTGTAAACACCCTTTTCTCCCATTTTCCAGCACTCCTTTGTTGAAATACTCAATTTTTACATCATTAAGTTGCAAATAGTTGACATTTTGACAATTTTCTTAATTTTCCGTTGACATTAACCCGTTGATTTGGTATAATAAAAACCGTGAGATTATGCACTATGACCATTTTAGCACATTTTTCACAAAATATGATGTTTTATGAAGCGGTAACGGATAG
>CAMYUO010000335.1 GCA_947302065.1 uncultured Clostridia bacterium
AATGTACAAAAATGCACAACCGCATACGTTAATTATATACTATTTTGAACAGCATTACAATAGCTTTTTTGAAAAAATCTTTCGTTATTATGAACAAATTTAATACTGTTCTTTTGACGTAATGAACAGTTAACATCTCAAACGGCAATAATTCACCATTTTGCTGTCAGGAGCATATACTTTTGATAAGACATCTGCCGCAGGGTATGGCAGCTTGTCTGTATTATGATATTAAGGCGGAGCGGTGTTTATGATAAGTCCTGTGATACTTTGTGTTGGCGGTGACGCTCGGAACATATATGTTAACCAAAGGCTGTGCAGTCTTGGTAAGGTTTATTCTTTTGGCGCAAGCGGATGTGTCGGTGATGTGATTTTGCTCAAATCATTGTATGATATGCCGCAAAAGGCGGATATGCTTGTTCTGCCATTGATGTCAAGCGACGGACTTGACATTGATCTTGCTGGCTGTGGAACTGTTTCATGTGCACAGATCGCAGGTAAACTGAATAAAAATGCTCTTGTATGCGGCGGCAGACTTGGCAGACAGGTCGTTGAATTCTTTTCTTCGCTCGGACATGATGTAAAGGACTATTTTGCTCGTGAGGAGCTTGCTGTCAAGAACGCTGTTGCTACTGCTGAGGGAGCTCTGTCAATTGCAATGAGCGAGCTCGGTGTTACAGTGCGAGGCACAAATACGCTTGTGATCGGCTATGGCAGGGTTGCCAGAGCGTGTGCTGGCGCTTTTTCTGCTCTTGGTTCGGAAGTTACCGTTTGTGCAAGAAACATTGGTCAGCGAGCTGATGCGGAGAATCTTGGCTGTCGTGCAATAAGCTTTGATTCCCTTGAAAAGTATGTGAGCGAATATGATACTGTGATAAATACTGTCCCTGCGTTCGTTCTGACCGAGCCGATTCTTGAAAAGGTTTGTAAAGACAGCATAGTGATAGACCTTGCATCAAAGCCGGGTGGAACTGATTTTGATGCGGCAAAGCGTCTTAATATCCGTGCTGTTCACGCACTTGCGCTGCCCGGCAAGGTCGCACCCATAACAAGCGGATATCTGATAGCAGAGACGATAGAGAACATATACAATGAAAGGAGAGAAACAGATGTCTTTACAAGGCATTAGGATAGGCTACTGCCTTTGCGGGTCGTTCTGCACATTTGAGAAAAGTTTCAAAGCGGCGCAGAGACTCGCAGATATGGGTGCGCAGCTGATCCCTGTTATGTCATATAATTCGGCGGGTCTGTCAACACGCTTTGGCACAGGCGAAGAAAACATCGCAAAACTTGAATCTATTGCCGGCAGACCTGTCATAAAAACTATCGTTGATGCTGAGCCGATCGGTCCGCAGAAAATGTGCGATGTTATGGTCGTTGCGCCATGCACAGCCAACACGCTTGCAAAACTTGCGCTCGGGATAACCGACACGCCTGTGACGATGGCGGTCAAGAGCCATTTGAGGAACGGGTTGCCTGTTGTCGTTGCCATATCAACAAATGATGCTCTTGCAGGGTGTGCAAAGAATATAGGTGCTTTGCATAACTACCGCAATTATTATTTTGTCCCTTACAGGCAGGATAATTATGAGAAAAAGCCTAATTCTATCGTAGCAGATTTTGATCTGATACCTGATACGGTACAGATGGCTCTGCTTGGAAAACAACTGCAGCCTGTGATATTATGATGCCGAAGATGTAAAGCTTTGTCGCTTTACATCTTCTTTGCATATTTCATATAAAAATCGGCAAAAACAGTTGACGTTACTGTTCGTTTCTTCGGAGTGCGTTCCCTTTATAAAAACAGGAGGTCTTGCTGACGTTGTAGGCTCTCTTCCAAAGTGCTTTGACAAGCAGTATTATGATTGCCGTGTGTTCCTGCCAAAGTATATGTGTATGGACGGCAAGTGGAAAGACCAGCTTGAATATGTCACCCATTTCTACATGGATTACGACGGTCAGAGCAGATATGTCGGCGTTCAGAAAATGGAATATGAAGGCGTGACTTTCTATTTCCTTGACAATGAGTATTATTTCTCCGGCGACAAGCCGTATCTTGAGCATCACTGGGATATCGAGAGATTTATCTTCTTTGATAAAGCCGTTCTCTCGGCTCTTCCGCTGCTCGATTTCCGTCCCGATGTTATCCACTGTCATGACTGGCAGACAGGTCTTATCCCTGTTTTCCTGCACGATTCTTTCCAGGGCGGGGAGTTCTTCCGTGGTATCAAGACGGTTATGACTATCCACAACCTCAAGTTCCAGGGCAACGATAACGCCAACAGGATCAAATGGCTTTCGGGTCTTTCTGATTACTATTTCTCTATCGATAAGCTCAGAACGGGCGTTGACGGCAATATGCTAAAGGGCGGTCTGGTCTATGCTGATGCTGTTACAACGGTTAGCAACACATATGCTGAGGAGATAAAGACTGCTTTCTACGGCGAAGGACTTGACGGACTTATGCGTGCAAGACAGCATGACCTCAGAGGTATCGTTAACGGTATAGACTATGGCGACTACGATCCTTCCAAAGACAGCTTTATCAATGTTAAATACAGCGCTAAAAACGTTACCGAAAAGAAAGTCCACAACAAGCGTGCTTTGCAGGCTGAGCTTGGTCTTGAGGTCAATGATGACCGTTTCCTGCTCGGTATCGTCAGCAGGCTCACCGACCAGAAGGGCTTTGACCTGATTGCATACATGATGGAGAGAATGTGCCAGCAGGGCATCCAGTTCGCTGTTCTTGGCACAGGAGACGGCAAATACGAGGATATGTTCCGCTGGTTTGCCGGCAGATATCCGGGTCAGGTATCGGCGAATATATATTACAGCAACGCTCTCAGCCACAGAATATATG
>CAMYUO010000336.1 GCA_947302065.1 uncultured Clostridia bacterium
CCTGCGCTATGTCGGCGGTAACGCTATCAACATCAGAAACGCAGAGCAGGGCGAGAAGATTACCACTCTCGACGGTGTTGAAAGAGAGCTTTCAAGCGAGATGCTCGTCATCGCAGACGCTGATAAGCCTGTTGCAGTAGCAGGCGTAATGGGCGGCGAGTACAGCGGTATCATGGACGATACAACAACTGTCGTTTTCGAGTCTGCATGCTTTGACGGCGCAAGCGTAAGAACAACAGCTAAAAAGCTGGGCATGAGAACAGACGCATCTTCAAGATATGAAAAGGGTCTTGACCCGCATAACTGCTATGATGCACTTATGAGAGCCTGCCAGCTCGTTGAACAGCTCGGCGCAGGCGAGGTGCTCGATACCCACATCGACGAGGATTTCCACGACGATACACCAGCATCTGTCGAGTTCGACAGCGCTTGGATAAACAAGTTCCTCGGAACAGATATCCCCGAGCAGAAGATGATAGATTACCTCACAAGCCTTGATTTTGAGGTCAAGGACGGCAAGGTATACGTTCCGCATTTCAGAATAGATATCGAGAGAAAAGCCGATGTTGCCGAGGAAGTCGCAAGACTTTATGATTACAACAATATCCCGGGCACTATCATTAGAGGCGTTGCACAGGCTCAGAGAACGCCTAAGCAGAAGTTTGAAAGAGCTGTCAAGAGAGCAATGTTCTCCTGCGGCGTGAACGAGATAGAGACATTCTCGTTTGTTTCACCAAAGTATTTCGACAAGATAAACCTGCCCACAGATTCCAAGCTGCGCAGCTGCGTGAAGATAACCAATCCGCTCGGCGAGGATACCAGCGTTATGAGAACCACTATCCTGCCGTCAGTATGCGAGGTGCTTGCAAGAAACAGCAATTACAGAAACCCCGAGTGCTATGTGTTTGAGCTTGGCAATGAGTATCTGCCTGTCGAGGGCGAGGTGCTCCCAAACGAGCCTTCAAGACTCGGCATCGGCATTTACGATACCGCATCGGGCTTTGATTTCTTTGACCTCAAGGGCATCGTTGAGAACGTGCTTGACAGAGTCGGCGCAAAGAACGTGACCTTTGAAAGAGCAGACGAGAACTGCGGCTATGACGAATTCTATGCTTTCCACCCGGGAAGAGTCGCTGTCGTTAAGGTCTCCGGCACGACCGTCGGCATCTTTGGCGAGCTCCACCCGAGAACGCTCGAAAACTACGGCCTTTCAATGAGAGCATACGCAGGCAAACTCGACCTGCCGGAGATAATGGAGAACGCAGACCCGCAGAAGATATACAAGCCTCTGCCCAAGTTCCCTGCAACAACAAGAGACGTTTCCGTTGTATGCGACGACGCTATCCCTGTTGCAGAGCTTGAAAAGGCTATCACAAAGGCTGTCGGCTCGATACTCGAAAAGGTGACACTGTTCGATGTCTATAAGGGCGAGCAGATAGAAAAGGGCAAAAAGAGCGTTTCCTACTCTATCTCGATGAGATCTCACGAGGGCACTCTCACCGACGAGCAGGCAGACAAGGCAATGGAAAAGGTATTCAAAGAGCTTTCCGCAATGGGCGCAGAACTGAGAGCGTGATTAGCAGGCTTAGCCAAAAAAACGCCTCGTGATTTGTGCGGTTTTAATAAAAATTTAAAAACGACTTGTTATTTTGTTTGTTTTGGAGTATAATGTACTTGTAGAACATATTATCGACAAGTTGTAAAGGGGGATAAGCTCATGAATGATCAAACCGTAGAATTTTCCATTACAGATGAAAAAGCCAAAGAACTTAAAGAAAAGCTTTCGACCATATATGAGGCTCTGAAAGAAAAAGGCTATAACCCTGTAAATCAGATAGTAGGTTATATCCTCTCAGAGGACCCGACCTACATAACCACCTATAACAATGCACGCAGCCTTATCAGGCACATTGACCGTGACGAGCTGCTGCAGGCTATGGTGAAGGCATATCTCAAAGTTAAATAAGCATCACAAGGACGGTAGTATTTACCGTCCTTGTGTTTTGCTAAATAAGCTTTCCCTGCGGATAATAATATCATATCATCTGCAAAGGAGAAGCTTTATGAAACAAAAGATACTGCTGCTTGCGGCGGCAATGCTACTGACAGGCTGCGCCGAAAGAACAGCCGACAGACCCGATACCGAACATCAGACGAGCACAACGCAGACCGCAAGGCTCGCAGAGACCAAAACACCCGATGTCGCAAAGCTGTCAAAAACAAAGATAGGCTACGGCTCGGGCGTTCAGACCGACGAGAAAAACCGCACAACAGGTGCGCTCGATTTCAATAAGCGCTATTCACAGCTCGGCGCAAAGGCAATAAACACCGACGATAAAAAGATAACGCTGACCTTCGACCAGGGCTACGAAAACGGCTATACCGCAAAGATACTCGACACCCTCAAGGAGAAAAAAGTCACAGCCGTGTTCTTTTTGCTCAAGGACTACGCCGAAAAGAATCCCGAGCTTGTAAAGCGAATGATAGACGAGGGTCATATCATCGGCAACCACTCGGTGCATCACTATTCGATGCCGACGCTCGACGAAAAGACCTGCAAAAGTGAAATAATGGATATGCACGGGTATATCAAGGACAATTTCGGCTGCGAAATGACGCTTTTCAGACCGCCAATGGGCGAGTTTTCCGAGCAGTCGCTGTATGTCACCAAAAGCTGCGGATATGAAACGATGATGTGGAGCTTTGCCTATGCCGATTGGGATACCCAAAAGCAGCCCGACCCTGCCGCATCACGCACAAAGCTCGTAAATGCGGCGCATGAGGGTGCGATATATCTTCTGCACAGCGTCTCAAAGACCAATGCCGATATCCTCGGCGACGTCATCGACGGCATC
>CAMYUO010000337.1 GCA_947302065.1 uncultured Clostridia bacterium
CTTGTGCTGCTTGATGAGCTCGGCTCGGGAACTGACCCTGTAGAGGGCGCTGCTCTCGCAGTTTCGATAATCGACAGAATAAAGATGTTCGGCGCAACTCTTGTGACCACAACTCACTATCAGGAGATCAAAATGTATGCTATCGACACAGACGGTGTACAGAATGCAAGCTGTCAGTTCGATGTACAGACTCTGAAACCGACATATCAGCTCGTCATCGGTTTCCCCGGCAAGTCAAATGCGTTTGAGATCTCACGCAGCCTTGGAATAGACGAAGATATAATCAAAAAAGCAAACTCGCTGATCTCTTCCGAAAATAAGAAATTCGAGCATATCCTTGATGACCTTGAAAAAACAAAGAGCGAGCTTGATAAAAACAACAGCGAAGCTCAGCAGCTCAAACGCGAAGCGCAGGCTCTCAGAGACGAACTTGAAGCTGAAAGGGAAAGATTTGCAAAAGAAAAAGAGGATATTCTTGAACGTGCACGGCTCGAAGCTCAAGAGATCGTGCGCAGAGTTCAAAGAGAATCCCAGCAGCTTGTTGACGAGCTTGACAGTCTGCGCAAAGAAAAGGAAAAGGATAATTTCACACAGCGTGCGATAGATGCCCGCCACAAGCAGAAATCTACAATGAACAAGCTGTATCTTGAAGCTAATCCTGTTATCGAGGAAAGCAATGACGGATACGTTCTGCCAAGAGCACTTGTCAAGGGAGACAGGGTGCTTGTATGGGATACCAAGCGAAACGGCATCGTTATCACTCCACCCGATAACAAAGGCAACTGCTTTGTTCAGATTGGCGTAATGAAGACCAAAGTCGATGTCGCTAAACTCAGACTTGTTGAAAAACAGCAGCCAGTCAAGACAAAGAATAAGAACAAACAGAGTGCTGTATCCACAAGAGGTGTTGAGAGCAGAATGACCCGAAAGATCTCGACCGAGCTTGATATCAGAGGTTATGCTTCAGACGACGGCATATATGCTGTTGACAGCTTTATAGACGATGCTGTTATGTCTGGTGTAGGTATCGTTACCATAATCCACGGCAAAGGCACAGGCGTTCTCAAAAACGCAATTCGTTCGCATCTTAAACATCATCCATCGGTTAAATCTTCACGTAAAGGTCTTTACGGTGAAGGTGAAGACGGCGTGACAGTAGTGGAACTTAAGTGATACCATGAGCAGCTTATTTAAAAGTACAAGTAACACACGTCAGCTTATCAATGGCAGCAGCCGGTTTATAAGGAGTGATGTGCCTGCAAACCTGACAAACGATGAGATACAATGGCTGTTAGACGAAAAAGTGTTTACGATAATCGACTTGCGTGAAGAATCGGAGCAGAAAGAAAAGCCCTGTCCGCTTAATGACGACAAACGTTTTGACTATTTTACCATGTCCGTAACGGGTGGAAATGCCGTTCCCGAAAAGCCGGAAGATGTAGCATCATACATTGCAATGTGCGATGCAAAAATGGAACTGATACTGACTAAAATCATTCAGTCATACAGTAATGTACTATACTTCTGCAATGCAGGCAAAGACAGAACAGGCGTTGTATCTGCCTTATTACTGGAAAGCCTCGGCTATGATGATGAGTATATAATAGACGACTATATGCAGTCTGCAGATAACCTGAAAGATGTTCTCGCCGCATATGCACAGGTAAACAGTGAGATAGACATAGATGTTATAACTCCGCACAAAGAATATATCAAGGGATTGCTTGATTGGTACAAACTCAACAGAGCATAAAAAAGCACGCTGACATTTTCATAATGCCGGCGTGTTCTTTTTTATCACTTCATAAGGTGTATGTTTCCCAGAACAGGGAGCTCTTTTGCTTTTCCGTTGACCGCATTTATAATACCGCAGATCATCAGGATGACCCAGATAAGTGATACAAGACCGCAGATCGTCAAAGTAATAGGACCTGCAACAGGGATCTTGCCTACTGTTGCACTCAGCACAGACATTATGACACCATAAACAACCTCAAAAACGAACAGCGTCAAACCCTGATTAGCATGGAAACGAGCAAACTTGGACTGCGGAGCCGCAAAGATCGGAACGAATACAAGTATACCTATGTATGCAAGTATTGCCATTACCTTGTTCTGTTCAACATCAGCCGGATCCATCTGACTTGAATAATCAGCTGTGTTATTCAAGTTGTTGACGAAATCATTCACTGCCTGCTGAGTACCGGTGCTTGCCGAGTTCTGCTGATTGAGCGGAGCGCCGCACTTCGGACAGCTTGGTGCGCTGTCAGCCACATGTTCACCGCACACTGGACAAAACGCCATTTCTAACACCTCCTTAAAATAATATCTATAACTATCCCAGTAAAGACAGAAGGATCTCCTTCATTTTGACTGGGTCAGCTTTCCCTTTTGACTTTTTCATGCACTGCCCTATGAGAAATCCGAGGGCATTTGTTTTACCGCCCCTGTAATCACTTACAGACTTTGCATTTTCATTTATTACCTCAACTGCGACCTCTTTCAAAACCGATAAGTCGCTGACCTGAGCAAGCCCAAGATCGTTGATTATTTCATTAACCGGCAACTGCTTTTCAAGCAGGACCTCAAACACTTTCTTAGCCGCAGTAGCAGAGATCATACTGCTGTAAACTGCGTCGATCAGATCATTAAGACCTGAAACGGTCAGCTTAGTCTGTGAAAACGCAATATTTTGCGCATTCAGATGCTTGACAAGTTCACCCATTATCCAGCTGCAGTAGTTCTTCGGCTCATGCCTATGTGATGAACAACAATCATCGAAAAACGAAGAAAGCTCGATATCATCAGCAATATACTCTGCACTCTTTTCATCAATGCCATATTCACTGACAT
>CAMYUO010000338.1 GCA_947302065.1 uncultured Clostridia bacterium
CGACCGTGCTCTGCGTGAGGTCATCGTAGGACTCGGCGGAAAAATAAACGGTTTCCCGAGGCAGGACGGCTTCCAGATCACAGTCGCTTCCGAGATAATGGCTATCCTATGCCTCGCAAGTGACCTCGACGACCTCAAAAAACGCCTTGAAAGCATTCTCGTGGGCTACGACCTCGACGGAAATGCAGTCTATGCAAAACAGCTCGGCGGCTGCGGCGCAATGGTCGCTCTGCTCAAAGACGCACTCAAGCCTAACCTCGTTCAGACGCTTGAAAACACCCCTGCAATAATGCACGGCGGTCCTTTTGCAAATATCGCTCACGGCTGCAACTCGGTAAGAGCTACCAAGCTGTGCCTCAAACTTGCAGACTATACTATCACCGAAGCAGGCTTCGGCTCAGACCTCGGCGCAGAAAAGTTCTTTGACATCAAGTGCCGCTTTGCAGGCCTGAAGCCAAGCTGCGTAGTGCTCGTTGCAACTATCCGCGCGCTCAAATACAACGGCGGCGTGCCAAAGACCGAGCTTACCAATGAGAACGTAGATGCGCTCAAAAAGGGCATCGTGAACCTGAAAACTCATATCGAGAATATGCACAAGTTCGGCGTGCCTGTTGTCGTTGCTATCAACAGGTTCCACACCGATACCGATGCCGAGATAGATGTCATCAGGCAGACCTGCGACGAAATGGGCGTTGAGTATTCTCTCGCAGAGATATTCGCAAAAGGCGGCGAGGGCGGAAAAGACCTCGCAGAAAAAGTCTGCGCAACTATCGAAAGCAAACCTTCGCAGTATAAGCCGCTTTACGATGAAAAGCTGCCTATCAAGGAAAAGCTGAATATCCTCGCAACAGAGATCTACCGCGCAAACGGCGTTGTTTATACCTCGCAGGCTGAAAAGGCTATCAAGGAGATAACCGACCTCGGCTTCGGCGATATCCCCGTTTGTGTCGCAAAAACGCAGTATTCTCTCTCCGACGACCCGACCAAGCTCGGCAAGCCCGAGAATTTCGAGATCACCGTGCGTGACGTAAGGCTCTCCGCAGGCGCAGGCTTCGTCGTTGCCTATACAGGCGATATCATGACCATGCCGGGACTGCCCAAGCACCCCGCTGCATTCGACATCGACTGCGACAACTTCGGCAACATCTACGGACTGTTCTGATTAATTGTTGAGGGAAACTCTTTTGGAGAAGAGTTTCCCTCAAACTCCTTTCAGAAACCTCTTATTGATTTTCAGCCCATAGGAACGTTAAGTTCCTATGGGCTGAAAATGAGTAGGGACTCGGAGAGAGTTCAAAGAAAACGCTTTTCAGAAGAACTGCCCTCAGCAACTTACCACAATAGCCATATATTCCCGAAGTGCAGTGTTGTTGACAAACTATGCGGTGCGTGGTATATTTATAGTTGTAGAAAAACACATAAACACCGCAGGAGAACGCATATGCCGACCGATACCGAGCTTATCGCCGACGTGCAGCAGGAAGCGGAGCAGGAAAAGCCTGCCGAGACCGAAACTGCCGAGGAGATATCACCCGAAAAAAAGAAAAAGCGCAGATTTCCCCTGAGCATACAGACCTGTATCTGCTTAGGGCTTATTCTCGGTGCGGTCATCGTGCAGATAATCGCCGTCAACAGCACAGCGTTCAGCGACTGGTACCGCTCGCATATATTTCCGCTGTGGGTCGCCACCTACGGCAGACTGACCTCGCTGTTTTCTTTCTCGTTCGGTGAGATACTTATTATGATAGCCGTGTTCGGCATACCCGCATCGCTCATCGCAATGATAATCCTCATCATCGTGCGCAAGGGCAAACGCAAAAAGACCGCCCGCATCTTCGGGCACGTCTATCTGTGGATAGTCACGTTCGTGGTCGTCGTGCAGATAAACAACTGCTTTGTGCTCTACCGTGCAAGCAATATCGCCAAAACCCACGGCATACCCGAAAACACCCACACCCACGCCCAACTCGAAATGCTCTGCGATGAGATAATCGAACAGGTCAACATCGCCGCCAAAAACGTCGAGCGTGACGACAAGGGCTGCATCGTTATGAACTGCGACTATGACGAGACTGCCAAAAAAGCGATGCGCAATTTAAGTGACGAGTTCGAGAACCTCGACGGATACTACGTCACACCCAAACCGATAATGTGCTCGTTCTTTATGAGCCAGATGAACTTAACGGGCATCTATTTCCCGTTCTCTATGGAAGCAAATTATAACAACGACTGCTACAAGGCAAAGCTGCCATGTACCGTCTGCCACGAGCTTGCGCATACACGGGGATATATCCTCGAGGACGAAGCGACGTTCCTCGCCGTGCTCGCCTGCATTCGCAGCGACGACCCGTATTATAAATACGCAGGCTATATGACAGCGCTTTCCTATGTCAGAAACAAGATATTCGATTACGCAGACGAAGACACCAAGTCCCGCATCGACAACAGCATATGCGACGAGGTCTGGGCAGATATTGACGCCAACCGTGAATACTGGGACAGCGTCAAGGAAAAAGAGGATACCGTTTTCAATACCGAAACGGTCAGTGAGCTTTCCTCTGATTTTGTCGATAACAATCTCAAAATGAACGGCGTCGAGGACGGCAGCGAGTCTTACGGACGAATGGTCGACCTGATGCTGAACTATTTCATTGATAAACCGCAAGAGTAAATGCTAACCTAGATAACCCAACTGGGCGACCTCACAAAGTATAAAGGTTTGTATCCGAAGGGGTTTGGGGGCGACCGGAAAGCCCCCAAAAACATAAACCCGACTTAGAGAGCCAATCCGCCCTTCCGCGTGCGGATTGAGGACGCCGACGTTACCACAGGGT
>CAMYUO010000339.1 GCA_947302065.1 uncultured Clostridia bacterium
CGCACGCCGTCTGTGTCGATAGAGTTAAGACATATCTCACCGGCGCCGAGCTGTTCGCACTTCTTAACCCAGTCTATAAGGTCTATCTGCATATCGATCCTGCCGCCGTTTATATAAACAGTCCATTTGTTCGGGCCAACAGCCTTGGCATCAACGCCAACACATATACACTGGCTGCCGAATATATCAGCACCGTCCTTGATAAGCTGAGGGTTCTTGACAGCCTGAGAGTTAACAGATATCTTATCAGCTCCCGCACGCAGCGTATCACGGATATCATCGACCGTCGCAATGCCGCCGCCGACAGTAAGCGGAACAAAAACCTTTTTAGCTGTTTCTCTCACAACGTCAAGGATAACTCCCCTGCCTTCGTGAGATGCTGTAATATCATAAAAAACTATCTCATCAGCGCCCTGCAGGTTATACTCATAAGCACACTCAACAGGATCACCGACTTCTTTTATACCTTCAAAATTTACGCCCTTAACGACCTTTCCGTCACGCACGTCAAGGCAGGGAATTATTCTTTTAGCGAGCATATCATCTGCCTCCTAACGCAGTTTTGCAAAGTTCTCAAGGATCTTCAAACCTGTCTTTCCGCTTTTTTCAGGGTGGAACTGACAGCCGTAAACATACTTTCCGTCACCCACAACAGCAGGTACTTTGTGACCGTACTCGCAGTATGCAAACAAGTTTTTATCGCCGCAGAAAGCTTTGTAACTATGTACGAAATACACATACTCATTGTCACCAAGACCTTCAAGCAGTTTGCATTCGCCGTTATACTCAAGCTTGTTCCAGCCCATATGCGGGATAACGAGGTCGGGCTCTTCGATCTTATCAACATAACCATTGATAAGCGAAAGGCCTTTCTGCTCTCCGAACTCAAAGCTCTTTTCAAACAGCAGCTGCATACCAAGGCATATGCCAAGGAAAGGTTTTTTCTGCGACTGTTCTTTTATCGTATAAACAAGTCCGCTTTCACTCAGTTTCTGCATTGCAGCAAGTCCCGGCAGGATAAGTGCATCAGCATCAACGAGCTTTTGCTTGTCGTTCGTCAACTCGCTTTCGATGCCAAGGTGGTCAAGAGCGTTTTTTACTGAAAAAATATTACCTGCGCCGTAATCAATTATAGCGATCATCAGAGAACTCCTTTTGTAGATAAAACACCGCCGCCGTTTGAAGCAAGAGCCTGTTTCAAGGCGTGTGCAACAGCCTTGAAGATAGCCTCACAGATGTGGTGATCGTTCTTTCCGTATTCCTGTCTGATGTGCAGAGTGATACCGGCATTGAATGCAAATGCTCTGAAGAATTCTTCGGCAAGACAGGTATCGAACTCGCCTATCCTGTCATCAGAAAAGGTTGCGTTGAAAACGAGAAATGCTCTACCGCTGATATCGAGCGAGCAGAATGCAAGTGATTCATCCATCGGGACATAAGCAGAGCCGTAGCGCGCTATGCCCGACTTATCGCCAAGTGCCTCTGCAAAGGCTTTGCCGAGACAAATGCCGATATCCTCAACGCTATGATGTCCGTCAACATTCAGGTCACCCTTGCACTTGACGGTCATGTCAACTCCGCTGTGAACAGCAAGAGCCGTCAGCATGTGGTCAAAAAAGCCTATGCCTGTATCAATGGATACCAGTCCCTGACCGTCGAGGTCAACAGTGAGTGTGATATCAGTTTCTTTTGTTTTTCTTTCGATTTTTGCTGTTCTCATTTTCAAACACCTGCCTGTATAGTTTATTGTCAGAATCTTACCTTGATAGAATTAGCGTGAGCTGTCAAGCCCTCTTTTTCTGCGACATAGATTATATCGTTCTTGCCCTTTTCAAGAGCCTCACGAGTATAGTAAATAAAGCTTGAACGCTTTTCAAAGCTTGTTACAGAAAGCGGCGAGAAGAATCTTGCTGTACCGCTTGTAGGAAGAACGTGGTTAGGACCTGCATAGTAGTCGCCGAGTGGCTCCGGAGCATATTGACCGAGGAAGATAGAACCTGCATTGTCAAGCCTGCCGACATACTCCATCGGGTTCTCAAACAGAACCTCAAGGTGCTCGGGTGAGAACCTGTTTGCCATTTCGCAAGCCTCGTCCTTTGTATTGCAGATGATTATTGCACCGTAATTCTCAAGAGAATACCTGATGATATCCTTTCTCTCAAGAGTCTGCATCTGTTTTTCAACTTCAGCGATCGTCTGCTCTGCGATCTTCTCACTTGTTGTAACAAGAATTGAAGATGCGAGCTTGTCGTGCTCTGCCTGTGACATGAGATCTGCGGCGATGTATCTTGGATCAGCTGTTTCGTCAGCCATAACAAGTATCTCGCTCGGACCTGCAAACATATCGATATCAACAGTTCCGTAAAGCAGTTTCTTTGCAGTTGCAACATAGATATTGCCCGGACCGACGATCTTATCTACCTTCGGCATCTCCTCAGTGCCGTAAGCAAGTGCTGCGATAGCCTGTGCGCCGCCTGCGAGGAAAACTCTGTCAACACCGCAAAGTGCAGCTGCAACAAGAATATCCTTATTAGGCGTACCGTCCTTGAGCGGCGGTGTTACCATTGTTATTTCTTTAACGCCTGCGATCTTCGCAGGGATAGCATTCATAAGCACGCTTGACGGGTAAGCGGCTGTACCGCCCGGTACATACAGACCTACCTTTTCAAGACCTCTTACCTTCTGACCAAGAACACAGCCGTCCTCTGTGCAGTTGACAAAGCTCTGTGCCTTCTGTCTCTGGTGGAAATCAGTTATATTCTCGATGCAGTTGAGAAGAGATTCAACGAGCTGCTGATCTGCATCAGTGAGAGCATCATTTA
>CAMYUO010000340.1 GCA_947302065.1 uncultured Clostridia bacterium
AATGCGTGAACGTACCAATGTGAGACGAGAATGAAAAAAGCTCCGCATTGGTTTGCGGAGCCTTTGTTGTTATTTCAATATCACCATTTTATAGTTCTGTCGCAGACAGCGCCAGAGCAAACGACAATACTTTTTTCTTCATCAGTTATCCTCCCGATATGTAAATTGTGTTTGCCCCAAAGAATATATTCGTTCTACATTGAGTGATTATACAACCATGGGGCGCCGCTGTCAATGCGAAAAAGCCCTTGTAAAGACTCTTTTAAGACCTTTAAGGAAATTTTGAGACTTTGCCGTCAAGATGCAGGATAACAAGAAGCAAGAGACTTGTAACAACGGCTTTCTTTAAGTGCCCGTTTCTTACCTCTTACCTCTCACCTCTTACAACTAAAAAACATCTGCCCTCATAATAAGGACAGATGCTTTGCTGTTTTATTCTGCCGGCACAAAGCCTTCGAGCTGTGCCATATTTTCGTCCGATGTGGTGTATGAAAGCGGGATATGATACTCCGTTTCGTATATCTCTTTCCACAGCTCGTAGTTTCTCAGCATCATCTTGTCAGCCTGTTCCCTGCGGGAAAGTCCCTGCTCGGGATATATCGGCGGCGAGATGTGGATAGTGTATTCCTGAATGTAGAAACCGTCCTCGCCCATAACGTCCGAATCCTTCATCGTTATAAAGCATGGCAGAACGGGCGCTGCGCTTCTTGCAGCACACAGATATGCGCCTCTTTTGAGCGGCTTGGGCTTGCGGTAGTTCCACCACATGCTCTGCTCGGGATAGAACAGCACATAGTCTCCGCCTCTGATAAGCTCGTCTATCGCCTTGAAGAATTTCTTCATCGTGTCGACGTTAGATGACAGCGGCAGTGTGTTGCAGTGGCGCATCAGGAAGCCATAGAAGCCGGGGAACGAGGTATAGTTGCCCTCTCTGATGACACGCCAGAAGCTGCGGTTCGGCTGGTCGGCAGCCTCATATGCAAGCTGTATCGCAAAGCTGTCATACGCATTGAAATGATTGCAGGTGATGACTGCGCCGCACGGCAGTTCCTTGAAATTTTCAATACCCTTTATCTCTTTGATTATCAGCTTTTTATCCTCGATAAGCTCGTCAACGAACTTGTGAGCCATTTTGAAAGCCAGCTTTGTTTTGAGCTTTTCGGCTTTCGTTCTGCGGATATACTCGATATCATCCGGCATGAGCACTCTTCCCGGCGGGTCGTTCTCAACGTCCTCGTCAAAGCGTCCGTCACGCTCATACTGCTCTATCTTGTGCAGTATCTCGACACGGTCTTTGTCACGCTTGTCACGGTTTATGCGGTTGAGGAAATTATCCTCACGCTCAGCCTCGCTGACAGCGAGCTTTACAAGATTTTCTCCCGACACCTCGTCACGCCTTTTGTCCTCTTCCGAGTATGCCTGCTTGACAGCGAGCACCTCGTCATAGACCTCTGTCTGCTCTGCATATCTCCAGAACTGGTCTCCGAAGAGACAGTCATCATAATGCCACGGCTTATTGGTCATTATGTAATGTATCATCTGCGCCTGACCGACGGGGTAAGGTATCTCACCGAACGTTTCGGTATTCCAGCGCTGGTCGAGCCAGTAAACGTGGTCTTTGCAGATAAGGTTGAGGTAATCCTCGTCCTGCGTAACGACAAAGTTATAATAGTGCAGGTAGTCGATGAACTTATCGAGTACGAAATGCAGTCTGAACTGCTCGCAGTTTATGAGCATAAGACCTGCATTGAAAAAGTTATAGCGTGACACGCCGACAACTTTTTCAACGTATGTTCCGAACTCTCTTGTCTGCACCATTACCTGCTCGTGACAGGCACCGAGGTATGCGTCTTTTATATCCGTAAGATACAGCTTGCTGACATCACCTAGAATTACGGTATCGCTGTCAAGGTACAGTGCCTTAGTGTACTGCGGGAACATCTCTGCGATGAAAAGCCTGTAATACGTGGTCTTTGAGTAGTAGTCACGCAAAGGGAGCTTTTCGGATATCGAATGCAGATACGATGTCACATCGACAAAGCGTATCTCGAAATTATCGTTTGCGAGCCTGCCCACTACATCTTTCATCTTGTCCGATATCTCTGTGTGCAGGATATGCACGATGTACTTATAGTCCTTTGATGCGTTCTGTATCATAGAGTACATCGACACGACGGTGAACTTTACGAACGCATCGTCGCAGGCATAAAAAATCGGTATGATAGGTTCGTTCATTTTTTCTCCTTCTGAGGTATATCTGTGAATTTGAGGTATTCGCTGTATATGTCATCAAACTGTCTGTACCCGAAGACAGAATGGACTTTGTCGATATGCCACTGTTTTATATTATCCGTATGCGGATAAGGCAGCCAGAAAAGGCGCTTTGAAAAATGCCTCACGACCGTATGCTTGTGCAAAAACTTCTGGTCGTTGAAACGCTGCGGCAGGACTTTCTTGCTGACGGTCGAGCGTATCAGTGCGCTCTGGTCTGCAAAGGTGAGCTTCTGCTTTTTAATCCACCACCGTGCCTTTTTGAAAAGCCCTGTCTGGCGGCAAAGCTTCATATTGAAAAGCAGCACGCCTGCGTTTATGTAATTGGGTTTTATCAGATATTTGCCGTAGTGATCTCTTGCGGCGGCATACTCACAGCCCGTGAGGTCTGTATCCCACAAAAGCCTTACATCACGGTTGAACATTATATCCGCATCGAGATACAACAGCTTGTCGGGTATGCCCTTTACAACGTCTGCAAACAGCCTTATCAGCGTATACGGCGAGCAGTAAGCGCTCTCGTTAGGACAGCCCGAAAATGCTTTCATA
>CAMYUO010000341.1 GCA_947302065.1 uncultured Clostridia bacterium
CTGCCGCCGCAGGCTGTGACAAGGTCTTGAGGTGCGAGAAATATCTGTGAGCCGAGGCGTCCACCGCTGATGATGATAGTTTCAAAAGCCTGTGCGCTCGAATCGACGACTGTGGGAAACTGCTTTTTCATGCCAAGAGGTGAACAGCCGCCTCGGATATATCCCGTAACGGCGTTTATATCTTTAACGTGCAGCATCTCGACCGACTTTTCGCCGACGGCTTTTGCTGCCTTTTTCATATCAAGTTCCTGCGCAACGGGCAGCACGAACACGAAATATCCGCCGCTTTTGCCCTTTGTGACGAGCGTTTTATAGGACATTTTCTCGTCCTGACCGAGCATCTGAGCAATGTGAACACCGTCAACAAAGTCCTCACATTCATAGGTGTTGACGGTGTAGGCTATCTTTTTTGAGTCGAGAAAGCGCATTGCATTGGTCTTGATATCCTTGTCCTTTTTAGCTTTGCCCATTATTCAGACATCTCCACTGCGCTTGTGATTATCTTTGTGCACATCTCATAGCCGAGCTTGCCGCTGTCGAGGCACATATCGTAGCTGTCGATGCTGCCCCATTTTTTATTGGTATTGGTGTTATAGAATCTCTCACGTTTCTGGTCATACTTTTTGAGCTTTTCCTCGACATCGTCATAGTCGATATCAAGGCGTTCGGTTGCGGTATGTATGCGCTTATCGAGCGATGCGGTGATGAACACGCTGAGGGTCTTGACCTTGTTTTTGAGGATATGGTCTGCGCATCTGCCGACGATGACGCAGGATTCCTTTGAGCAGATGTCGAGGATAAGCTCGCTCTCTGCTGCGAATATCTTTTCGGCGAGCGTGAGTTCGGGCTGACCGAACAGGGTGATAGGCGTTTTGAGCCAGTTCATCATGCTCTCCTCATGCTTTGCGACATCAGCCATTGAAACGCCGACAAGCTCGGCAGCTTTTTCGACAAGCTCTCTGTCGTAGCATTTTACCCCGAGTCTTTCTGCGACCATTTTACCTATCTCGCTTCCGCCTGTACAGAATCTTCTGCCGATGGTAACAACTTTTATTTTTGCCATAGATGCTCCCCCTTTGATGAATATTCGGTGCAAATTTCTTCCTCTTTATTATAATACTTTTAAGAGGATATGTCAAATTAATGTTTGGTTACAAAGAAAAACCTTTTGCAAGCGAACGCCTTTCGGACGTCCGGAAACAGCCCGATTATTTTTGCTGCGGTTGCAATTTCTGCTTGCAATCTTTCTTATTATATGGTATAATAATTTGTGTTTTTATTACTTTAAAGGAGAGGTTTACTATGACAAACAGCTATGAAAGTCCATTCTGCACACGTTATTCAAGCAAGGAGATGCAGTTCGTTTTCTCCGCAGACAAGAAATTCACCACATGGAGAAGGCTCTGGGTCGCTCTGGCTCGTGCTGAGATGAAGCTCGGTCTGAACGTTACACAGGAGCAGGTGGACGAGCTTGCGGCGCACATCGACGATGTTGATTACGCAAAGGCTGCAGAATACGAAAAGAAATTCCGCCACGATGTTATGGCGCACGTTCACACTTACGGTGAGGCTTGCCCGAACGCTAAGGGCATCATTCACCTTGGTGCGACAAGCTGCTATGTCGGCGACAACACCGATGTCATCATCATGCGTGACGCTCTGAAGATAGTCAAGAGAAAGCTTGTCAAGGTCATCGACCAACTGGCAAAGTTCGCTGACAAGTACAAGGCGCTGCCGTGTCTGGCTTACACACATCTTCAGCCTGCACAGCTGACCACTGTCGGCAAGAGAGCTACTCTGTGGTGCAACGAGCTGCTTATGGACCTTGAAGATCTTGATTTCCAGCTTGGCAGGCTCAAGCTGCTGGGCTCAAAGGGCACAACAGGCACGCAGGCATCGTTCATGGAGCTGTTCCACGGTGACACGGACAAGGTAAAGGAGCTTGAAAAGCTGATCGCAGAGGAAATGGGATTTGACGCTGTCGTTCCCGTTTCGGGTCAGACCTATTCAAGAAAGGTAGATTTTGCAGTCTGCCAGGTGCTTGCGGCAATTGCGCAGAGTGCTATGAAGTTCGGCAACGACATCAGACTTTTACAGTCGTTCAAGGAGATAGAGGAGCCGTTTGAAAAGACTCAGATAGGCTCTTCGGCAATGGCTTACAAGCGCAATCCTATGCGTGACGAGAGAATCTGCTCGCTGGCAAGATACGTTATGTGCGACGTGCTCAACCCTGCATTCACAGCAGGAACACAGTGGTTCGAGAGAACGCTCGACGACTCGGCTAACAAGAGGATCTCCGTTGCAGAGGCTTTTCTCGGCGTTGACGCTATCCTCAACATCATGCTCAACGTAACAGACCCTGAGAACGGTCTTGTAGTTTACGAAAAGATAATCCGCAAGAGAGTTATGGCAGAGCTGCCGTTCATGGCAACAGAAAACATCATCATGGACTGCTGTGAGCGAGGCGGAAGCAGACAGGAGCTGCACGAACGCATCAGAGAGCTTTCGATGATCGCAGGTGCGCACGTTAAGCAGGACGGACTTGACAACGATCTTGCCGATCTTATCGCTGCCGATCCGATGTTCAACGTGACAAAGGAGCAGCTTGACGAGATAATGAAGCCTGAGAACTACATCGGAAGATGTCCGCAGCAGGTCGAGGAGTTCATCGAGAACTGCGTTAAGCCTGTTATAGAGGCTAACGGCGTTTCTGATGATGTTGCGGAAATTAATGTTTAAAACAGAATAATAACAGGTTTTTTCTGTCCCAAAGTAACCGTTACCACGGTTACTTTAGAGAATGGCTACGCCATTCTCT
>CAMYUO010000342.1 GCA_947302065.1 uncultured Clostridia bacterium
TGTTCTGAGGGGTGTTTAAAAGCCGTCCTTCGGGTAGATAATTCCTCATAAAATAGCCTCTTTTCCCACTAAAAAGTGATTTTTTAACTTTTTAAATGTAAATTTTCTGTTAATAGGATGGAATTTTGTGTAAAAGCCAGCGATTTAACGAAAAGTGCGTAAATACGCTGTTTTACCTGTATATTAAATTTTATGCAGGTTTTTGAGATTTTATTCTTGTTGGTCAGAAATTGAATGTTAACACTTTTCAACAATGAAAGAGTTGACAAAAAAGAAATGATGTGTTACAATTACTACACTGTTTGTAATCAATTTGTAATCATACAGGTCAAGATTTTACAAAACAGAAAATAACACAGTAATATTTAATGAAAAGCGGGGATATACATTTAATAGCTTTTCAAAGAAGAAAGGGTGTGAATCTTCGGCAGCTTACCGCAAAGATCACTTTTGGTTGCCGAAAAATTATGGTTAAGGAAAACAGATCAAGGAAACTTGTATCCAGATGTGTTATTGCAGCTATGGCACTTGTAATTACAATGAGCTGTGCCGCTGATACCTCTAACTCATCGGATGCTGTGAAAGCCGCTGATGCTTCAGAAGCTGCACAGGCAGTCACTGCTGCGAATACCGGCGATGTCACAGACAGTACGGTCGCATTGAGTATGTCGACCTTCCAAGCTTCTCAGAATGCTTCTACCAGTTCAGTATTCAGTGCGGCACAGACCGGGCTGATGTCAGCTGTTTCCACAACAGCAGTCAAGACAAGTGAAAAGAGTGCTTCCACCACAGCTGCAAAGCCGGCGCAGACAACTGCGGCTTCCACAGTAAAGACCACAGCAGCTGCAAAGGCGGCTGTAACAACAAAGGCTGCTCCTGTTACTACAGCTAAAAAGGTTATTGCAACCACAACAAAGGCGACCACAGCAGCACCTGCTCCTGTGAGCACCACCGTTGTTCCGCTGGTGGGAAACAATAAGGGCGCAGCACTTATGATCGCTGAAAAGACATATGATACGGATTATACACATCCGTACAATGCTCAGACAAATAAGATACACGTTCATTGGAATCCGGTTGCAGGCGCATCAAAGTATATGCTCTTTGTCAAGGGCGGTCAGTATGCTGACTGGACAAATATAGCAACTGTTGCAGCTACCGATTATATGGCATCCGGTCTTAGAAGAGATACAACGTATGCGTTTGCAGTTAAGTCTGTTGACGCTTCCGGAAAGGCATCAGAGCTTTCCAAATCAATAAATATAAAGACAGCAAGAATGGATTATTCCGCAGCAGGCTGGCAGGCAATGTGCCGCATTGTTTTCCATGAGGTAGGCGGAGCGTCAGGTTCCTTCTGGGATAAGCCTATCGTTTATGTTGCTGACTGTGTAACAAACCAGTATGTATGTGCTAAGTACACATACAAAGGCAATTGGGCATCATATTACAGAAGATACTCAAGTGTTGAAAGTATAATCTATACCAGCGGCGGATTTGCTTCCGATGCGACCCTTGCAGCTCGTGGAGCTACCTATGCAAGAGTTACAGACAAGGTAAAAAGAGCAGTATGGGGCGCAGCTTACGGCATCACATACTACAACAACATCGCCAATGATTACAACATTTACTATTGGAACAGCACATCATATGCAGTTTCAAGTCCAAAACTCGGCTACTCCTTCAGGACCCCTTGGGGCAACTACGTAAACATCTGGAGACAGTACTGGGGCTAAAAAATACAGAGTTCGGTTCGCCGAACTCTTTTTTGTTGCTTGACAGTTTTTTGAATGTGTGGTATAATCACATTGCTGTGTAAATTGTGCGCCTTCATAGGCATTGGCATACACATCAGCTTTAGGTAGCGTTACAACAGTGGTACTTTTCCAGGCTATTCCAATAGCGTAAAAATCAAAAATTGAATAATATGCGGGTGTGGTGAAATTGGCATACACGGCAGTTTTAGGTGCTGCTTCCGAGAGGAGTGCAGGTTCAAGTCCTGTCACCCGCACCAAATTTCAGAAAGGCAGGTGAATGATATGAATATTCGTAACAGAAAAATCGGAAACTTCTATCATTCACATTTGCTTTTTTAACATCATTTTGTGAATAAGAAATCCAAGTGTTTTCGATTTTTCGGGAACACTTTTTTTGTACACGAAAGAAGGTATTTATGAACAATATTGTCATTGAAAAGCTAACAGATAAGAACTTCAACGAATATTCTCTTGATAACTTTATAAGATATCAGAAAGTAAAAGAATGCTGGCGGTTTGTAGGTGAGGAATGGAAATTAGTCACCAATGAGTATATTGAGGACTGGGATCTGGAAAAACGCAGAGAGATCGCCGCTTCCATCTGCAAACTCCTTGGTTCGGAATGGACGGCATACGGTGCATTTCTGGGCGAAAAAATTGTAGGATACATAGTGATCTCAAATAAGCTGTTTGGAAGCAATGCTCAGTACCTGGAGCTTGTGCTTTTTCATGTTTCACAGCCGTTTCGCAGAATGGGCATAGGCACCGGTCTTTTCAGAGCGATCTGTCGTGAAGCAAGACTTTTAGGAGCTGAGAAACTGTATATTTCAGCACATTCGTCAAAGGAAAGTCAGGCGGCATACCGCAAACTGGGTTGTGTTGACGCAGAAGAGATAAACCGTGAAATTGCTGAAAACGAGCCGTTTGATGTACAAATGGAATATGTCTTATGATGACGGGGCGATGCCCATTATTGAAGAACAATTAAGGCTGATGCAGTTCGATCTGCACCAGCCTTTCTTTTTATGCCTGTTCGTCATCATACTATGTCACGTT
>CAMYUO010000343.1 GCA_947302065.1 uncultured Clostridia bacterium
GAACGTTTCGAGCAGGATAAGCTTTGAAAGCTTGCGCTTGCCTGCGGCGACTGAATGGAGCACGGCATATTTGCGCTTGGACTGCTCAAAGCCGATGACTGCATTGCTGACAGAACCGAGCAGTGCAAGGACGATGCCGACACCGAGGATAGAATAGATTATGGTCATTATCCTGCTGCAATCCTCATCATTCTCTGCTTTATTCTCAGCGCCCGAATATACATATGCATTCGGGAAATCCTTTTCAACTGCGGATTTGAGTTTTTCAAGATTGCCTGTCTTTGAGAAATTTACATAGATGTCATCGACATATGTGCTGATATTCTCGGTAAAATACTTTTTGTTAAGGATAAACGTATCGTGGTGACCTGCTGCGGTATCGCACAGCGCTTTTATTTTGAACGTGTATTTCGGATGCACCTGTGTACCGTCGGGCTGTAATATCGTATCAAGGACATCGATGACCTCGATGGTGTCGCCTGCTTTGACATCGAGCTTTTTGGCGAGGTTTTTGCCGACGTATATCTCATCGGCAGCAGGCTCTCCGTCAAGTCCGGTAACTATCGGGTGGAGCTTGAAATCGCCGTATGCTCTGAATTGGATATCACGCTCTTTTCCGCCGTTGACGGTGACTTTCAGATACTGACTCATAGACATCTCGTATTCTTTTATCTCGGGGAGCTTGGTGAGCTTTTCACACTGCTCTTGCTTTTTGCCGATGTCGATGACGGCATCGTAATTGTAATAGTCGCCGCTGTACTCGTCTGCGATAGCGGAGCTGGTGACGAACACGCCTATGGTTATCGCAAGGGCGATAAATGTCAGCTGGGTGCTGGTGACGGTGCTCTTTTTATGTGCGCACTCGTTGGCGGCGAACTTTGCAGTCGTCAGACCGAGCGCTGCGAACAGCTTGACCAGCGCTTTTGAAAGCAGCTTTATCAGCACGGGAGCGACCATCACAGAGCCTACGCAGCAAAGCGAGATAGCTGTGATGCTCAGAACTGTCTTGTCGGCAAAGAAGCTGACAACTACGCCTGCGGCGAGAAGAACTGCGCCGATGATAGTCTTTTTAAAGCTCAGGGCATAAGCTGTATCACGGGTGGAGAAGATGATATCACGCACTGGCGTTCTTACAGCCTTGATGAGTGCGCCAGACTGGCAGATTATCTGTATCAGCACGGCAAATACGACGGTCAGCGGATAGAGCCAGACAGGTACGCTGTAATCTCCGACGCTGCCGAAGAATGCGCTGACGGCAAAGTCACCTGCGAGTAAGAAGCCGACTGCGCCGAGAATGCCGCCGACTATTCCATAGACGGAGCTTTCAGCGATGAGCAGACCCGAGGTCTTCGGGATACTGCCGCCGAGACTGCGCAGTGTGCCGATAGCTGAAAGTCGCTCGTTGGCGATGTGGCGTGACATCGAATAGGTAAGAAACAGCGTCATCAGCAGGATAACTGCAAAGATAAGGTAAAACACCATTGTCTGCTTGCTGAGGTCATCGAGCAGATCGTCTGTGAGTACAGGATTAAAGGAATACTCTTTAGCGGCATATTTTGCCATCAGATCGCTCGACAGCTTTTTGGCATCGGTGTCATCGGGCACGTCGATAAATGCATTGCGGTCATCCGTCCTGCCGGTGAGTGCTTTGAACGTATCTGCGCTGACAATGATCGTCGTAGGCTTTCTGCGCAGGTATTTATCCTTGCTGATCTCGTTGATCTTTACTGAAATGGTCTTGGGTTTTGCATTGGCGTTTTTGTTGGTATAGCTCACGGTAAAGGCATCGCCCTTTTTAAGACCTGCTTTTTCTGCAAAGGCTTCGGAGATTATCGCACCCTTGCCTGCGTCAAGCTCGCTGTCAAAAAGACTCAGCTTTTTGCCTGCTTTGGTATCGGCTTTGGTAACGGTGGCTGTATACTCGCCTTTTGGGGACTTTGCTTTGACCTCGACGTTTGTGAAAGTAAAGAATGTAGTGCCGTCGGGATAATCAGCCTTGTTGACAGTAAAATCGCAATTCGGAGCAATAAGGAATATCTCGGCTCCGCCGTATGTTCTGAGCATCTGTTCTCTAACCTGCTGCTCGGGAGCTTCCCTGCCTGCGATGCAGAAAAGCAGTGCAAACGCTGAGGCTGCGAGAGCTATGATTATTGCGAAAGAGCGCATCGGTTTGCGCAGGATATTTCGCATTGTCAGTCTTCCGAGAATAGACATCATATCAGTCCTTTCATATTTTTCTGAGCTTATCATAGCACACAAAATGCAAAGCGGTCGGTTTTGGTGGTGAAATAGTTGATTTTTGTGGTGAATGAACAGGCGGAAAAATGCGCTCGGAATTCACCACAATTTTGCAGCTGTTCGCAACAAAAGCGGACAAAAAATATTTTTCGGTGTTATACTCGTGGCAAATGAAAGGGAGGGATTCCACTATGGGAAAGATTCTAATTGGTGCAGGAGTAATTGCAGGACTATTGGCGGTATTCTTTTTTGTATTCTTGCCGCACGACATGACAAAGGACGACATGCTAAAGTATCTTGACAGCAACAAGAGCGCTTATGATAATGTCGGAGAATACTTCAGGTCACACACCGAGGGCGGTGAAAACGTTATCTACGAGCAGGACGCTTACAAGTACAAGGACATTGAGGGCGACATCAAAAAGGCGCTCGACAACGGCTTTTTGTACATCAAAGTGAGCAATGACCACAAGGAGATAACTTTTGGCACGTCGTCGGCATCTGACGATCACAAGCTGATATACTCGCCTTACGGTGCGCCGCAGAGCAGAACCGATGCGGAAACGACAA
>CAMYUO010000344.1 GCA_947302065.1 uncultured Clostridia bacterium
TGTTTTTGTTCACTATCGGCATTTTTGGTAACAATTCGGTGCAATTCCTTTACAAGTGACAAAGGCTGTGCTATAATTTGGAATAGAAAAGAGAAATATTATAATTTTGAAAGGAGAAGGTGAAGTTTTCACCTTTGCGGATATGAAAAAACTTTTGATCATAGCAATAATGTCTGCTGCGGCTGCAATGTGTGTAAGCTGTGCAGAGGCAGACTCAAACCAGGATAACAGCGAGATCACACCTGCTCAGCAGAGTGTGACCAGCGAAACATCTTCACAGGCACAGCCCGACAGCAGTATGTTCAGCGTTTTGCCGGAGGGTGCGGACAAGGTGCTCGATACTGCGGCAAAAAGCGCAGACAACGCTTATCCTGTAAAGAAAGAATATAAAAGATCCTTTGGTTATATGGGAAAGGACAAGGTGAACGGAGCAGACTGCTACTGTTTCAAGGTATATGACTGTAAGGACGATGAATTTGATTATGTTGCCGATGTTGCCGTAAGCGTATCGGACAGCAAGGTGTTTACAAGGCAGGTCGGAAAGACATATGTGCCTGCTGCGTAGGATATACTGACAAGATATATTCTATTTGATTTTCATACACGATTAAAAAGACTGCTGCATTTTTCTTGCGGCAGTTTTTTTGTTTTTATGTGTAACCTTGTGTATAAGATTTGTGTCTATATAAGTGAGGCGCTTCAGAAACAGAACGGAGGAAGGGAAAAGTGTCAAACGATGAATTGATAGCTTTGCTGGAAGTCAAGGACAAAAATGCTCTTGTGGAGCTTGAAAACAAATACGGCGCATACTGTAAAAGCATTGCTATGAATATTCTTCGCAGCAGAGAGGATACACAGGAATGTCTGAACGATGTTTACCTTAGTGTGTGGAGAAGTATACCGCCTGCAAAGCCTGATGATCTGAAAATGTATCTTGCAGGAGCTACAAGAAATGCTGCGATAAATCTATGGCGCAGAAAACACGCTCAAAAGCGTGGCTCGGGGCACGTTGAGCTGCTTATTGAAGAGCTTTCTGATGCGGCTGCTTCAGAAGATACGCTTGAAAAGCTGGATGACACGCTTTCGCTCAGAGAGGCGTTCAACAGTTTTCTCGGCACGCTGAAACCGGAACAAAGGCGTATCTTCCTGCTGCGCTACTGGTATATGCACACCGTTGAGGAAATAGCGCAAAAGCTTGACATCTCGCAGAGCAAGGTGAAGGTCACTTTGCACCGCACAAGAAGCAAATTGAAAAAACTATTGGAAAGAGAGGGATTGTTATGAACGATAAGATGCTTGATATAATAGGACTTGCAGACGAAAAGTATCTTCACGAGGCAGAAGGAAAGCCTGTGATGAAACAGACAAAGCACCGCCGTAAGCTGTCGGCAAAGGTAGTGGCTGTTGCAGCCGCCGCAGCGGTAATGACCGTCACAGCAGGCGCAGTCGCAGTCGCAAAGCTGTCGAACAAGGAAAGTGTGGGTGAGTTCTACGACAGCAGTGCTGTGAGCGAAATGGATAACCGAGGATATGGAAATGGCACAGTTGGCACGAACAGCCATTTTTCTATAACCCTTGAAACTGTACTGAGAGATGATTACAAGCTGATCCCGGTAGTAACGATAAAGCCGCTTGATGATCAGGCGGAGGATTATCTTGCACAAAGCGGTGAGCTGCCATATCCGATGACGTATTATTCAGATACCAACGAACCAGGTAACTGGAATGTGGCTTGTTATGCACGGGACTTGTATAAAAAAGGTGACGGCAGGTTAAGCATGAAAATGAGTATCCCGTTTAATTCGCTGAACAACAGTATTGACAAGAGCAGACCGCTTTCTGTCAGATTTTCAGAGGGAAAATACCTTAATATCAATGGTAAAACAAATGAGGACAGCCTTTTCAACGGCATAGAATTAAAGCTTGATGATTACAAAGATGTCAAGGGTGTGAAGCTTTACTCTGAAAAGGGAACTGAGCTCTATTTGTCGGAAGTAGGTTTTGTTGCTTTGTTTGAATACCCTGACAATGGTTCGTTCTGGAACGGAGAACTGGTATATAAGGACGGAAAAAAAGACAAAGTCGATGATATATCTTTTGACGGTGAGGGACTTGGTCTTGGTGAAAAAGAGAATATTGGACTTAGTATGAACTTTAAAACGCTTATAGATGTTGACAATGTTGAATCTGTGAAGCTAATGGGCGAAACATATACAAGAAAGTAACTGTCCAAAAATATGTACAAAAAGAGGGCTTCCCGAGTGGGAAGTCCTCTGCTTTTATCTGTACAAAATTTTACCTTAATATCTTTGCAAGCCTCTCATTTACAGCCTTGAGGAAGTCCTCGGTGTTTACCTTGGTCTTGTTTTCAAGAGTTGAGAGCAGGTAAAGGTCGCCTGTCATAACGCCGTCCTCGATAGTCTGTATAGTTGCCTTTTCAAGGGAATCAGCAAACTTTACAAGCTCGGGCAGCTGGTCGAGCTCGCATCTCTTTCTCAGTGCGCCTGTCCATGCAAACAGCGTAGCGACTGAGTTTGTTGAGGTCTCTTCGCCCTTGAGGTGCTTGTAGTAGTGACGCTGAACGGTTCCGTGAGCAGCCTCGTACTCGTAAACTCCGTCAGGCGAAACGAGAACAGATGTCATCATAGCAAGTGAGCCGTAAGCGGTAGCCACCATGTCGCTCATAACGTCGCCGTCATAGTTCTTGCAAGCCCAGATGTAGCCGCCGTTTGAACGGATAACTCTTGCAACAGCGTCGTCGATAAGGGTGTAGAAATACTCGATGCCCGCAGCCTCGAACTTCTCCT
>CAMYUO010000345.1 GCA_947302065.1 uncultured Clostridia bacterium
CCAGCACTGCCGCATATATTCCGCTGATGTAGTCAGCTTTATTATTATATCACTTTGTTTTGCGTTTGTCAAGCCTTTTTTCAAAAAAAATTGCAAAAGCGAAAAACAGGCGACAAGAGAATTTGATATGGTTTTTTTCGGGGGCTTTCCGCTTTCAGAGGTCAGAACGCTTCGCTTTTAAGATGTAAGAGGTCAGAAACAGGTATAACGCACATTTTTGCCGACCCATTTTCTTACCTCTTACCTCTCATCTCTTACTTTTTCTCGAGCACTCCCATTATCAGATTGCCGCAGTAGCTGCACCTGCTGTTTTCATCGGTGACACCCGTGAGCGGCGCACCGCAGGACAGGCACCTGTCCTTGACCGTCTTTTTGGCAAGGGCAACCATAAGCTCGCCGTCGTGTACCTCAAGTGTGCAGTTCCTGAGATATCTGTTCCTGATAGCTCGCCTCATGCGTGGGAGCGACGTCTTGCCCGCAGTCACCTGAGGCAGTCTGCCCTCGGTGATGAACGGCGTTCTGACCGATGCGAAATAGCTCGACCAGCTCCTTGCGGCAAACAGCGCAAGCGTCTTTTTCCAGCGCATCACAACCGCAGGCAGAAGCACAACGATTATCGTCACTGCGAACACTATCACATCCATGATGTCTTTTTTGATAAGTTCATACGACGACAGATGCTTCGACGGATCGAATAGTATCTTTCTCTGATATTCCTCGTCAAAATAGTTGGCTATCTGCGAAATAGTGAACATCGTCATTATTGCTATAACGGAAGTACCGAGCACCACGAGCAGCAAATACAGCACCGCCTTTGCCGTCATCGTGCCCGACCTGTAATAATCGGGATTGCCCGCACCAGAGCCGACATCGTTCGATACGCCGTAAAAATGTTCGCCCGAAAGCAACTTTGCGTGAAGGTCGCTGCTGTGGCAGTATGGGCACTCACCCGTGAAATATATCTTCTTTTCGATGTGCGCACCGCAGCTGCGGCATTCGCACAAACAGGTCTTGCTGCCCAGCTCGGCATATAGACCCTTGCCGTCGTTTTTCAGCTCAAAACCATGCATGTAGAAATAGCGGTAAAATGAAAGCTGCCTGCTGACCGCAGCTTCGCTCTTGCCTACGACTTTTGCAAGATCGCCGCAGGCAACGACGCCGTCAAGATCGCCCTCAAAATAGCTCGAATAGAACGCCGCATTCCCGAGATTGCGGGCGGATACGATCACATAAAGCAAAGCCGCAAGCCCTATGCACACAAGCACAATGGAAAACTTCATGTCCACCGCTTCCCACGCAGTCTGCGGATCGTCAATGTAGTAAACGAACTCCCCTACTATGTAATAGCCGCCTGCAAAAATCATGAAAATGCTGATGATGCACAGCAGCACGTTCTTGACCTTGAGCGCTGCGACCGCCTTTTTCTTTAAATACACTTTTGTCCTCTCCTTTGAAAAAATACAAAAAGACAAGAGGCAAGAGCTTTTTATCTCTCACTTCTTGCCTCTTACTTTTAATTTGGTGCGCCTGATGCGATTCGAACGCACGACCTTCAGAGTCGGAGTCTGACACTCTATCCAGCTGAGCTACAGGCGCAGAAATAGTGAATAGTGAAAAACGAATAGTGAATAGTTGATAGTGATAAAACCTTGGTGACCGTGCAGGCTTATTGAGCAACTGAGAAAGACCTTCTGAAAAGAATTGTTCTTCAATTCTCATTCTAAGCCCTTACTCATTTTTCGTTACAGGGGACAATTCGTTTTTCAAGTCCCCTGTGGCGAAAAATCAATAAAAGTTTTAGGAGTGGGGTTTGGGGAGCGACCCTTTTTCAAAAGGGTCCTCCCCAATTCCTCAACAACCTGAGTGGTTATCTTAACTTTGCACCGCAGGGCAGGGACTGATCGGGGAAGATGACCTTCGCCGAGCCGTCGGGAGCGTCTGCTGCACATATCATACCCTGCGACTCAACACCGCAAAGGGTAACAGGTTTAAGATTTGCAACGATGATGACCTTTTTGCCGACAAGATCCTCGGGAGCATACCAGCTTGCGATGCCCGAAACGACCTGCCTGCCGCCCATTCCGTCATCAAGCTGCAGGCAAAGCAGCTTCTTTGACTTCTTGACCTTCTCTGCGCTCTTTACAAGTGCAACACGCAGATCGACCTTTGCAAAATCATCAATGCTTATCTCGCTAGCGACCTCGGGCGGAACGAACTCGTCAGCCTTTTCATCGTCAGAAAGCTTTGCCTTTGCATCAGCCATGTTCTTTTCGATGATGGCGTTGAGCTCTTCTATCTCCTTGTCAACGTCTATCCTCGGGAAGAGTATCTCTCCCTTGTGAACAGTCACGTCAAGCGGCAGAACACCGAACTTTCCTGCATTGTCATAGGTAACGTCGCTCTCGGATGCACCTATCTGCTCCCATACCTTAGGCATGGTCGTCGGCATGAACGGCGAAAGCAGTGTCGAGATAACACGGATAGCCTCAAGCAGATTGTAAAGCACAGATGCAAGACGTGCCTTCTTTGTCTCGTCCTTGCCGAGCTTCCACGGCTCTGTCTCGTCGATGTACTTGTTTGCGCGGTCTACTACCTTGAATATCTCTTCGAGAGCCTGCTTGAGCTTTGTCTCGTCGATATACTTATCCACCTCGGCAAGGAGACCTGTCACTACCGACTTGTACTCCTCGTCGAGAGCGTCGCTTTCGCGCTCTGCGGGGAGGGTGCCGCCGAAGTATTTGTCAGCCATCGCAACGGTGCGGGAAACGAGGTTGCCGAAGCCGTTCGCGAGGTCGGAGTTT
>CAMYUO010000346.1 GCA_947302065.1 uncultured Clostridia bacterium
TCTCTCTAGCTCTCTTTTCTGAACTCTTAGACATTTTCGGCAATTGGGAGTAAAACTCCCTATTGCCGAAAATCTTTAAAAGGTTTAGGAAAGGGGGTAACTGACCTTACGGTCAGTTGCGAGGATATTCAATGAATATCCTCGGGGGATAACAGAGCAACCGCCGCTGCGGTTACTCCACAAAAATGCGAAGCATTTTTAGCTTCTTCCAAAAGGGTTTCCCCCAGCTTCCCAACGAAGCTGTTTGCTCAGTCGTCGAGTTTGAGTACCGACATGAACGCCTCCTGCGGCACGGAAACCGAGCCGAGCTGGCGCATACGCTTTTTACCCTCTTTCTGCTTTTCGAGCAGCTTTTTCTTTCGGGTTATGTCGCCGCCGTAGCACTTTGCAAGCACATCCTTGCGCAGAGCCTTGATGGTCTCTCTTGCGATTATCTTGCCGCCTATCGCCGCCTGTACAGGCACTTCAAACAGCTGTCTGGGGATATTCTCCTTGAGCTTTTCGGTAAGTCTCCTGCCACGAGCGTAAGCCTTTTCCTCGTGAACGATGAACGAAAGCGCATCGACCACCTCTCCGTTGAGCAGAACGTCCAGCTTGACGAGCTTTGACGGCTCGTAGCCTTTCATCTCGTAATCGAACGAGGCATATCCCTTTGTCTTTGATTTTAGCGCATCGAAGAAATCATAAACTATCTCATTCAGCGGCAGGATATAATGCAGGTCAACTCTGTTTGTATCGATGTATTTCATATCCTTGAAAGTGCCCCGTCTGTCCTGACAAAGCTCCATTATGTTGCCCACGAACTCGCTCGGCGTGTAGATGTGCGCATTTACCACAGGCTCCATAGCCGATGCGATAAGTCCCGGGTCGGGATAGTTGGTCGGGTTGTATATCATCACCGTCTCGCCGCTTGTCAGCGTTACCTTGTAGGTTACGCTCGGCGCAGTCGTGATAAGGTCAAGGTTGTATTCTCTTTCAAGGCGCTCCTGGATTATCTCCATATGCAGAAGTCCAAGGAATCCGCATCTGAAACCGAAACCGAGCGCAACCGATGTCTCAGGCTCGAACGACAGCGATGCATCGTTGAGCAGGAGCTTTTCAAGCGCATCACGCAGGTCGCCGTACTTTGCACCGTCTGCGGGATAGATACCGCAGTAGACCATAGGGTTTACTTTCTTATAGCCCGGCAAAGCCTCTGCACAGGGGTTCTCTGCGTTTGTGACAGTGTCGCCGACACGGGTATCGCCGATATCCTTGATAGATGCGGCGATGTAGCCAACGTCGCCTGCGTGCAGTTCGCCCACGGGAACGAGGTCTTTTGCGCCCATGTAGCCTATCTCGACAGTCTGGAACTCGGCACCTGTTGCCATAAGGCGAATGGTATCGCCGACCTTGATGTGACCGTCTTTGACACGGCAGTAGATGATAACGCCTTTATACTGGTCATAGTAGCTGTCAAATATCAGCGCTTTGAGCGGTGCATCGTCATCACCCTTAGGGCACGGAATATCCGTCACGATGCGTTCGAGCACCTCTTTGATGTTCGTGCCCATTTTTGCGGATATCCTCGGCGAATCCATCGCAGGAATGCCGATGATGTTCTCGACCTCGTTGCAGGCTCTCTCGGGGTCTGCACTGGGCAGGTCGATCTTGTTGATAACAGGCACGACCTCAAGGTCATTTTCTATCGCAAGGTAGGTATTGGCAAGCGTCTGCGCCTCGATGCCCTGCGATGCGTCAACGATAAGGATAGCACCCTCACAGGCAACGAGAGAACGTGACACCTCATAGTTGAAGTCAACGTGACCCGGAGTATCGATGAGATTGAAAATATAGTCCTCACCGTCATCGGCGTGATATTTGAGCCTTACGGCTCTTGCCTTGATGGTTATTCCACGCTCACGCTCGATGTCCATGTTGTCGAGCAGCTGGTCTTCCATCTCACGCAGCTCGACCGTGTCGGTCAGCTCGAGGATACGGTCTGCCAGCGTGGACTTACCGTGATCTATATGTGCGATTATGCAAAAATTACGTATCTTGTTCTGATCCATTGAAACTTTCCTTTCAAAAGCTTAGGCGCATTACTCCACAATAGTACATTATATCATATCATCAACGCATTGTCAAACAAAAAAGCTGCACGCTCTCACAGCGCACAGCTTTTTAAATCGCTGCCAACGGCAGCACCTTAATTATTCACTATTCGTTATTCACTTTTCACTATTCATTCAGCATTCGCCTCAGCGAATGCGCTTATCTTTCTTCGCCCATAAAGAACAGTGCGATAGTTCCCGGGCCCGAATGTGAGCCGATAACGGTGCCTGTGTAGCATATCTTGACATCGGTCTGCTTGCCGAAACGCTCCTTGACGAGCTTTTCAACATACTCGGCATCTTCCATGCTGTCACCCTGACAGATCATAACAACGGGGTTTTCCCAGCCGCCGACTCTTTCCTGCATCATATCGACGAGCTTCTCAAGCGAATGCTTTCTGCCTCTGACCTTGCCCTGCGGGATAAGATGGCCGTCATTGTCAACGTTGAGTACAGGCTTTATGCCCAGCAGCGTGCCTGCAAACGCAGCCGTTGCGCTGACACGTCCGCCTCTGCGCAGGAACTTGAGGTCATCGACGGTGAACACATGGCAAAGGTGCAGCTTTGTTGCCTCGAGCCACTTTGCGAGATTGTCGATGTCCATTCCGCTTTTCTTTTTCTCGTCTGCCTTGTAAAGCAGCAGACCCTCGCCTGTCGATGCACACAGCGAGTCGATACAGATTATCTTTGCATCGGGATACTTTTCG
>CAMYUO010000347.1 GCA_947302065.1 uncultured Clostridia bacterium
ACGCCGCCCGTAATTATCGGAGCGATACTCATGTCAACTCCGAAAAGTCCCGCATCATAGGAAGCACCTGTTGAAGACTGCCTGTTGCGAGCCTCGTTTGTCAGGGCTACTCCGCCGCCTTCAAATGCGCTGCGGACGATACCCAGATATACTGAGCAAGCCTTGCTGCTCTTGTTAGTTTCCTGAACCTGCTTGTAGACTTCTTCCCAGCCTGCTTTGTCAAGGCGTCCTGATACGATCATGTCCTTGAAATCTGTATATGAGAGCATTGCTCGCTGTCCTGCTGAAAGTGCATCGAGCATTGGATACAGTACCATTCTGTCTTCGACATCGCTGAAATCGAACTCATCGCTCTTTGCAAAGTCAACGAACTTTTTGCCCTGATACTCGACATCTTCAAGCGCCTTGATAACATTAGCACAGCAGGCCCACGAAATATCGCTCTTATCAGTGTGCTCTTCAAAGTATTTCTTCACCGTTTCCTCCGGTGCATCAAAAGGCAGACCGACCTCGTCGATATATTTAGCTGCGTTTTTCACCTCATTGAGACACTCAACAAAGGACTTAGCATCATCGTCATAAAGCGAAACGAGAAGGCTGCTTATCTTGGACTCAGACAAACTCGGGAATTCCTTGGAGTATTTCTGATACAGGGCCTGCACGCTATTTACCGTTTTCAACCTTTCAAGCCACGACGTTTCACCGATATCCGCAGCATATGCAAGATATCCCATCATCTCATGCACGATGTCGAGATTGCCCTGCATCAGTATCGTCGTCAGATCAGCATGCTCTTTTTCTGCTTTCTTGTAGTCTTCTTCGCTCATTTCTTCCTTTACAGGCTTGAGCAGAAGATCTCCAAGAGGAGCTTTGTTACAGTCATCGTCATAATACTTGTTGAGCTTTTCATGAGCAATAAGAGCCTTTGGTCTTTTAGCCTCATAATTCGCACGATACTCTTTCAGAGCGGAGATAACGTCATTGATGAATCTCTTGATCTCCTGCATTTTGGCTTTGAGCATAGACTCGTAATCATCATAGCTGAAATCTCCGTTCATATTCATGGCTCTCATATCCGTGATAGCCTCGTCGCTGTTCTCGGTTGTCTTGTATCCGAGGTAAACGCTGCGCTTTTCCGAGCCGAGACCTATCCACGACACGCCGCCCTCAGAACCTTCGTTCAGGTTCTGATCCACGATGATATAATCATTATCCTTGAGCCACTGTTTCGCCTCTTCATCGGTCTTTCCGTAGCTCAGATAAACCTCGCTGATGTACAGCGTCGGGTCTTTTGCTGCACTTGCAATGACAGGCGCCTGAGTCTGAACCAGCAGCGCAGTTCCCACAGCGACCGCAAGAGCTTTGCTGCATATTGATTTCAATATCCTCTTTTTCATAAAACCATCTCTTTTCTTTGTTTTCTTTAAAACGTTTTCGAACAACGAGGTTTTAACACTTTATTAAATTATACTTCAATCTTTACGTTTTGTCAATGATCTGAACTCTGTTTTTAGGATAATTCATAAGTGTTTTTAACCCTCGCCCTCACTTTGATAAAATTTTAGCACACCAAGTACAACAAAACTACAACACGCCACCAAAAAATCCGCAGAGGTTATTACCCCTGCGGACTATTTAGCTATTAAGAATCCTCTCCGTCTTTCTTTCTGGTACGGATTGCAATGAAACATATCAGTGCGCCGATAGCTGCTGAGCCGACGCAGGAAAGTGTAAGTGTTCCTGCTCCGATAACAGAGGCTGCTGCCTTGCTGTTAGATTCGCTCGAACTCTCAGACTCGGACGAGCTGTCCGTGCTCGAAGATGACGGATCGGGATCAGGTGACGGCTTTGCCTTTTCTGTTCTGAAGAAAATATACAGACCATTAAGACTGTCCTTGTATCCATACTCATCGTTTACGATGTTGACCGTATCGGTCTGACCAAAGAGCCTTATTCCCGAATTCATACCGTCAGGGACTTTGTTGCTTCCCTTCTGAGCGATAATATCAGCTGTTATCGGGTCACCTGCGGCTTTGTCCTTTGTCGTGTAAAGCGACAGCCACTGCTTGCCGACATCACCGTTCATATCGCCGTAATCACCGAGCTTGTCGTTTTTGAATCCCTGATCTGCACGGTTGCAAAGTGCACAATTGAAGATCGTGTAGATCGATCTTCCCTTTTCGTCGGTGCTTTCATGAACAATCCTGCGCGGGATAGGAGAATATTTCTGATGATAATACTGATATGTATCATAGATCGTAACTACCGCTGTGCCGATCGCCATAAGCGCACCTGCGATACACAGAATTGTTCCTGCGACCCTCCAGCCGCGGGCCGGCACTGTTTTTCGGACAAAACCGTCGCCTGTATTTTCAAAATACTCTTCGCCAAGTTCATTCATTGCATTATCATATTTGTCATAGGCTTTCTTGACAGCATCATCACTACTCGTGAATTCGTTCAAAAAATCCCGTGCAGATACAGATGTTTCAAGTTGACTTGTACTATGCTGAACAGTAGAATCCGAGCGAGCCAACGCCCTTAGATTACTCAGCATAGTAAAACCATCCGCACGGTTGGTATAGTTTTGGATTTCAACGCCTGCAAACTCAGTTATTCCTTTCGTTTCCAGATAATGCAAAAAGTTATCGATAACATCCTTAGATGATTTTGCTATGCTTATTAATGCATCATCAGCACGATTGACACAATCCAAAAAAACTTTTTTGATCTTATATCCATGAACCAACGAGGATATACCTACACCTAAGATAACTACTGTCGAAGCGATACCTCC
>CAMYUO010000348.1 GCA_947302065.1 uncultured Clostridia bacterium
AGCCTTTACAACATTTCCTATTATATATCAAGTAAAGTTACTTGTCAAGTGCTTTTTTGTAAAAAAGTCGAAAAAACAGAAAAAAGTCTGAAAGATCAACCTTTCAGACCTCTTGCCTGTCTGTTCATATCCTCAACGACGATGTCGTAGATCTCGCCGAGCGATGCACAGTATTCAAGCACTTCCCACGGCTCGTTGGTGTGGTAGTGTATCTTCATTACCTCTTCATCGCCGATAGCAAGCAGGCAGTCGCCCTTGAAGTTTTTCTCGAAATACTCGCTGACCTCGTCCTCGTCGAGACCCTCGGCGTCGATGAGCAGCTGTGTGTCGTATCTGAACTCGATATCTTCCATAGTGATTACCTCCATTGTTCTCAGTCATATGCTCTGAAACAAAAGCATATATTTGTTGTATCAATATGTTGTGAATAAATTAACAGAAAATTTTGAAATTGGCGTAAAATTTATGATATGATTATTTCGTAAGAAGTGGAAGAGAAATGACACGGGGGTGTTGGCGATGATAGAATACACGCTGATAAACGAAAAATATGAGATAAAGATCCCTGCGCTGACCTTTGGCACGGGTGATTTTAAAAGACACGACAATGACGAGGCTTATTTTGAGCTTCTGGACAAATACACCGAGCTTGGCGGCTGGTGCGTGGACACTGCAAGGGTATACTGCGACTGGCTGGAAGACGGACACAACTCGAGTGAGGGTGTCATCGGGCGCTGGATGAAAGCGAGAAACAACCGTGACAAGATCGTGCTTGCGACAAAGGGCGGTCACCCTGCGATGGGTCATATGGACGAGAACAGACTGAGCAGGGAAGACCTTGAAAAAGATATAAATGACAGCCTTGAAGTTCTCGGAACGGATCACGTTGACATTTTCTTTCTGCACAGAGATGATGTTCACGTTCCCGTTGAGGAGATAATGCCTGTGCTCAATGATATTTACGAGAGCGGTAAGGCACATTTCATCGGCGTATCTAACTGGAGCTGCGAGAGGATACAGGCAGCCAACGATTTTGCAAAGAAAAACGGCTTGGAGCCTATCAGGATAAGTCAGATATATTACAGTCTTGCACATGCAAGCTCGAGCATTCTCGGTGACCCGACGCTTGTTTGCATGGACACCAAGGAGTTTCGCTGGTACAGTGAGAACAAGTTCCCGCTCATGGCTTTCTCGCCTCAGGCAAAGGGCTTTTTCGCAAGGCTTGCAAAAGGTGAGACTGCGCAGTATCTGCCGGAAGGGCAGTATGCGAGCACGGCAAATCTTGCAAGGCTCGCAAAGGTCAAGGAGCTGAGCCGCCAGACAGGCGATTCACCTGCGGTAGTGCCGCTCGGATATCTGTCGAGCCAGCCGTTCTTTATCTCGTCGGTGTTTGCCGCATCGAGAACGTGGCAGGTCGAGGAAGATATGTCGGCGCAGGATCTGCGGTATGATGAAAAGACGATAGCTTTTCTTGAAAACAAGATATGATTATAAAGCTGCTGTGGGGTGTTCTCACGGCAGCTTTTTTTGTGCGGGCAAAACTAAAGAGAGCAGCAAACTCTGCTGCTCTCGTATATGTCAATTATATATGCATATGTACTAAGATTAAGATATTGGTTTGAAATTGAATTAAGCCATTGGTCTTTACACCTTTCGTAGAAATAAATGTGTCCGAACGTTATTAACGTTATTTAAAATAGAATTTTGGACTCACGCCTTTCATTTGATATGAAAATATAAAGTCGAATTCAATTTAAGTAGTACTTTGGACTCACGCCCTTCATATTATTTTGTGTCCACAGAGTTCAACTTTGTCGGATCAATTTCCGCCATGCGTTGAATATCTGATTATATAGAAAATATTTAACCCATCGGATTTATTACCTCTCAAAATATGAAGTCTGGCCACAATGGTAAAAGTTTTAATTGTTTACGATTAAGTAACTCGGTCTGTGCTTATCAAACGCATCTAATTATGCCATTGGATCTAATTCCTTTCAGTAAATTTCAAATCATATAATACCCGCTAGCTACCACGGGTAAAAACTAAACTGTCCGGTGGACTCACTCCTGTCTGTCAAATATTCAAACGTTTCGTGCATATGCAGATCATATGCATCACTCCCGTCATGGTTTAGTTTGGTAACTTATTTTGAAAAGAGCTTCAAACTCATAAATATCTTGGTGGACTCACTCCTTAAATTCAAATGTTCATTAGTCTCATGCGAGCTATTTTCATAGCGCATCACTCCAAAAATATTTATTGATAAAGTTGCGTAAAAAGCAAAATTGAATATTACATTGGACTCACTTTTTCACAGATATTTCTTTCTCGTCAAAACTATCCGAATAGTGCATCGGAAACAACTCCTTAATCTCAATGTAATATAATGTCCGGCTTCCAAGCCGATAGGTATTCGATTGTAAATATGGTAGCCTTGCTGTGCAAAGTCTTAAGTAGTTCCGTTTTCCATCAGACAAGGCGGCTTAGCGTATGTAAATCATATCTGTTATGATCTTACGACTCATTCGTTCGTGTCCCGATCCTCTTATCCCTGTAAACCGCCGAGCCTATGGCTACCACTCTTAATATCCAGTACGCCCATGGGACTCGCTCCTTTCGTGTCTGTTTAGATCTCACGGAGTTCCTCGCTGCCTGTCTGATATTTCGCAAGCTGTGCAGCGTGTTCACTTCTTCCCGATGCGATCTGTGATCAAGAAACTCAAACCGTCTAACACTCAGCACCACCACGCTTGCGGCATCTGCTAATTATTAAATAAAAGCATGCGGC
>CAMYUO010000349.1 GCA_947302065.1 uncultured Clostridia bacterium
GACGACAGCATCAAGGTTTCACAGCCTGTGCTCAAGAATATGATAGAACAGTCTGTGTTTGCCGTTGCAACAACGGATATGAAGCCGATACTCAAAGGCGAGCTTTTTGAGATAGAAGACGGCAAGCTCGTTCTCGCTGCGATAGATGGTTACCGCCTTGCAGTAAGATATGAGCCTATCAAGTATGAGGGCACAAAAAGCTTTGTCGTTCCTGCTGTGACGCTCTCAAAGGTCACAGAGCTGCTCTCGGACAGCGAGGAAGACACCGTTGAGCTTTGCCCGACACTTAAACATATAATCTTTAAAATAAATGGCTATCTCGTATATTCAAGACTGCTCGAGGGCGAGTTCCACCCTTACAGATCGGCTATCCCGACAGAGAGCAAGACAGAAGTTGTCGTTGACAGAAAGCAGCTGATCGCAACACTCGAAAGAACTATGCTCATCATCAACGACAGAGCACCTTCTCCCGTAAGATGCTACTTTGAGAACAATACGCTGAAAATAAACTGCAAAACATCTGTCGGCAAGATCTCCGACGAGATAAGCGCAGTTATCACAGGTCCTGTCATCGAGATAGGATTCAAGTGCAAATATCTGCTCGACCCTCTGAAAGTCATCGACGATGACAGAGTAAAGCTGCAGATGAACGGAAGCCTGCTGCCGATGAAGATAGTTTCCTGTGACGATAAGGACAGCTACACTTATCTTGTGCTTCCCGTAAGACTGCCTAAGGACTGATATAAATGAAAACAGTTGAAATAAAGATAAAAACAGAGTTCATCAAACTCGACTCGCTGCTGAAATTTGCAGGTGTCGTTGAAACAGGCGGCATCGCAAAGGAGATAATCGCCGAGGAAAGAATTAAAGTCGGCGGCGAGGTCTGCACGATGCGAGGCAAAAAAATAAGACCCGGCGATAAGGTGCAGATAGACGAGCTTGATACCGAGATACTCGTGACAAACTGAGTTTTTTATGTATATAACGAGAATTTGTGCCGACGGTTTCAAAAACCTCAAAAAAGTAGATATAACTCCGCATGAGGAGCTTAATATCTTCTGGGGAAAGAATGCCCAGGGCAAAACAAATCTTATAGAAGCTATCTGGCTGTGTACCGGCGTGCGCTCTTTCCGCAGCACCAAGGATAAAGGCATGATAGATATTGACAAGGATCATATGTCTATCGAGGTATCCTTTATGGACAGCGTGCGTGAGCAGACTGTCCGCTATGCTATGGATAAAAGCAATCTCAAGGACAAAAGCCTTTTTCTCAACGGCATCAAGGTCAAAAACCCTGCCAAGCTGTTCGGAAAGCTCAATTGTGTGGTGTTTACTCCCGAGGATCTTGAGATCTCAAAAGGCTCACCCGAAAACAGAAGACAGTTTCTTGATCTTTGCGTAAGTCAGATAAAAAACAATTATTCAAATACCTGCGCAAAGTATGAAAGGATAATCGAGCACAGAAATGCACTGCTCAAAAGCATCTCATTCGGAAAAAGCTCAAAGGACGAGCTTGACGGCTGGGATATACAGCTTGCGCAGCTCGGCTCGTATATCTCGCTTTTAAGATATAACTACACCAAGATACTCAATAATTTCGCCTCAAAACTCTACGGAGAGATATCTCAGGGAAAAGAAAAATTCGAGGTCAGCTATTATTCAACAGTCTTTTCAAAGCTTGAGGGCAGAAAAGACTTTGCAGGCGACCTTGCAAGAGAATATCTCGACGTGCTGAAAAGAAATCTCGATGAGGATATCAGAGCAGGCTTTACAATGAAAGGCGTGCACAGAGATGACATCACCGCAAGGATAAACGGGCTTGCCTGCCGTGAATTTGCATCGCAGGGACAGCACAGATCTGCGGCACTTGTTTTGAAGCTCTCGCAGGCGTATATCTTAAAGCAGGAGACCGACGATGCGCCCGTGATACTGCTCGACGATGTGCTCAGCGAGCTTGATGCGAACAGACAGAGGTTCGTGCTGTCAAAGATAGGCGGCATGCAGGTGTTTATCACCTGCTGCGAAAAGAATATCCAGTTTGAAAAGAACCAGCACGGCAGACTTTACAATATCGAGGGCGGCAGGATAAAGACGCATAAGCGAAAGGAAAAGAAAGACTGATGTATCTTCATCTCGGCAATGACTATATAGTCAACGAAAAGGACATTATCGGCATATTCGATATCGAGAATTCGTCCGTTTCGCAGATAACAAAGCAGTTTCTCAACCTCGCATCGAAAAATGCAAGAGTAGTCAACTGCACATACGAAATGCCGAAAAGCTTTGTCGTATGCCTCGATAAAGACCTCACAGAAACAGTCTATATATCTCAGCTTGCGTGTTCAACGCTATTAAAAAGACATAACAAATTTTCTCAATAAACAATTGGGAAGGACCCTTTTGAAGAAAGGCCGAGAACGGCTTTGCCGTTCTCTCGGGAGTAACCGTGGTAACGGTTACTCCGTCCCATCAAACCCCACCCCTAAAACTTTTAATGATTTTTCGCCACAGAGAGTCTGCGACTCTCCGTAACGAAAAATGACTAAGAGTTAAGAGTAAGATTTGAAGAATGATTCTTTCAAGAGAGAACTCTCAACTGCTCATTGAAAGAATTGCTGTATTCTTTCAGCAGAGCAGAACAAGTAACTAAAATATAAACACTTTTCATCATATCTATACCAACATAGGAGGATAAGAACTTTGGATAACAATCTGGAAAACATCTCACAGGTGGATAAGAGCAACAACTATGACGAAAATCAGATACAGGTGCTCGAAGGACTTGAAGCTG
>CAMYUO010000350.1 GCA_947302065.1 uncultured Clostridia bacterium
GGGGACGATATCGTTTCTGATAGCGTCGATGATATCGTTGATATTTACGATGGAATAAACCTTAACGCCGAAATCCTTATAAGCCTGCTCTACTGCGGAAAGGTCGCTGTCAAGCGCTTTTTCCATTCTGTCAACGGTGATGACCATTCCGGTCACGTCAACGTTAGCGGTCTCTTTGAGCTTTGGCATTACCTCACGCAGAGCCTTGCCGGAAGTCATAACGTCGTCGATGATAACTACTTTTTCAGCATCGCCAAGCTTTTTGCCGACGAACATACCACCCTCGCCGTGATCCTTGACCTCTTTTCTGTCAAAACAATAGCTTACCTCGATGCCATACTTATTATAAAGAGCAACAGCTGCGGAAACTGCGAGCGGGATACCCTTATATGCAGGTCCGAAAAGTGTCTCAACGTCGATATTGTTCTCCTTGATGCACTCGGCATAGAACTCACCGAGCTTTGCGAGCTGAGCGCCTGTCTTATAGTTGCCGGTATTTACGAAATAGGGAGCTTTTCTGCCGCTTTTGAGCGTAAAGTCGCCGAAAGTGAGCACTCCGCAGTCTACCATAAATCTGATAAAATTCTCCTTGTAGGTCATGATGATCGTTCCTTTCAGTATTTATTTTTGAACACAATTATTGTAACATATTACCGAGCAGATTTCAAGAACAATTCCTGAACAAACTGAAATTAACGCACGGACGCAAAAAAGGCGCTCATGTGAACGCCTTTGAATGCCTGTTTACCAGCCTGCTTTGACAGCTGATGCTATCTTTGTCACCATTGCATCAGGGACAACACCCACTCCGCCGACAGCTACGACCTTCGACGGCATTTTATTCATCAGATATGCTTTCTGCTTATCGTAAAGTGTAGTATCCGCAAGGAAGAGCGGGATCTTATTCTTTGCGGCATATACTCCTGCTGTAAGAGCATCCGGGAAATTCTTTCCTGTCACAACGCAGATCGAATCACCTGTAAACAGAGAAGCATTAGCTTCGTTGACAGCAACACAGGTCAGGTATCTGTTGTTGCCTGCAAACCTTTCGATATTGCTTGCGCTTGGAACATATTCAGTCAGCAGATTCATTGCAGATTTCGAGATAAGGCTCGTTCCGCCGATAACTTTGATATTCTTTAATGAACTCATATTTTTGAGGAATTCCTTAGTTGAGTCATCAAGCTTACCGTTTGGTTTAGTATAGAGTATCGGTGAGTTGGATATTGCTGCTGCAGGGCTTGCGGAAAGTGCATCTGCATACGCAGAGCCGTTTACCAGATAAACTGTTGTGCTTCTGCGTGAATTGACTATCATTCCTGCCAGCAGAACTGCTGTCTCATATCTGTTTGCACCGCCGAATCTGACAGCACCCACACCGATATTGTTGAGCTGTTTCTCAACTACGTCAGGAACAGCACCTGTGCCGCCGAGTATAAATGCACTTTGGGCTTTCAGACTTTTGATCTGAGCGAGAGTTGCATCGTCAAGACCTGTCGGTCCGCTCAGAAGGATAGGCGCATCCATCATAGTAGCAAGCGGAACACCTGCAAGTGCATCGGCAAAATCTGTGCCCGATGCAATAATGACTCTTTCCGAGCCTTTAGGGAATGCAGTTTTGGCAACACTTACTGCTGTTGCGTATCTTGTATCACCATAGACTCTTGACGTTGACAGGCTCAGATATGATACCTTGATATTGTTCTTTGCTGCATAAGTGTCAATTGCCGAGCCTTTAGTGCATCTGATCACGAGGCTTCTGCAATCCTTGAAAGCATCCTGCCCTATCGTCTTGGTGTTTTTAGAAATATTCAGAGTGCTGATATTAGGGCAGGTATCAAACGCCTGACTCATAATAGATGCAGTCTTTTTCGGGATATTTATCTCTTGAAGCGATAAACCATCAACAAATGCAGCCCTGCCGATCTTGACCAGCGTGTCGGGAAGCTCAACACTTACCAGACTGATACACATACCAAATTCAAGAGCGTATATATTTGTTACTCCGCTTTCAAGCTTAAGACGGGAAATACCAATGTAATAGAAAACGCCGTCGCCTTCGATCTTGAGGTTTTTGGGAACAAAAAGGCTTGATACATTACTGCAATAAGCGAAAGCATAAGCACCCACAGTAAGAGGCGTGGACGGCAGCTGGATCTCGGTCGCAGATGAGCAGCTCTCGAAAGCACGCTCACCAATAGAGGTCACGCTGCTCGGGATAACTATCTTATTTAATGCTTTGCAATAGTCGAATGCAGAATTACCGATAGTTTTCAAAGTCGAAGGGAAAGTGATCGAGGTAAGGCTTGAACAGTCGCTGAACGCCGCATCGCCTATGGAGATAAGACCGCTTGACAGCTTGACTGAGGTAAGCGAAGAGCAGTAACAAAAAGCAGCATTTTCGATCTGTTTTACACTGCTTGGAATGGTCACGGTTTTAATGTACTTATTCATATAAAATGCACCGCTGCCGATCTTGTTGACGGTATTAGGGATAACAATATTGCCCTCAGCATACGATCCGTCGATGAGCACGCCGTTTACAATGACGAGCGGATTCTTGGCTTTCAGATCCTTGAGCCATTTGGTATCCTCAAATGCATTTGCGCCAAAAGATGTAAGTTCTTTCGGACCGGAGATCGTAGTAAGATTCTTGCAGCCTTTGAAAGCTTCAGCACCTATCGTTTTAACGCTGCTTGGGATAACAATGCTTTTGAGATTTTTGTTATTAACAAAAGCATAATCGCCGATAGCAGTGATATAGTCGGGTATTGTAAGCTTCGTG
>CAMYUO010000351.1 GCA_947302065.1 uncultured Clostridia bacterium
TGTCTGCGGTGCAATTGCAGCGTGGAGCGTTTATGCACACGGAAAGTTTTCTTATGACGGCAAGCGGAAGCTTTCAAAGGAGATCGTTGAGGGAACTGCTGAATATGTTACACTGCCCGAAGGCGGGATCGGACTGGACGTCGGCTGCGGAAGCGGTGCGCTGACCATTGCTTGTGCAAAGCGGAATCCGCAGGGCAGAATGGTGGGAATTGACCGCTGGGGAAAGGAATATGCGTCGTTCAGTCAGCAGCTCTGCGAGGATAATTCAGCTGCAGAGGGCGTTCAGAATACGGAATTCCATCAGGGCGATGCCTGCAAGCTCGATTATCCTGATGAGTATTTTGACGCAGTGACAAGCAATTATGTCTATCATAACATCACAGGCGTTGATAAGCAGGGACTTCTCCGTGAAACGCTGCGTGTTCTGAAAAAGGGCGGCACATTCGCCATTCATGATATCATGTCAAAGGCTCGCTACGGCGATATGCAACAGTTTATCAGTGAACTGTATGACGAGGGCTATGAGGTTGTCGAACTGATCGACACGACAAACGGTATGTTCATGTCAAAGGGCGAAGCCCATATTCTCGGGCTTAAGGGTTCGTCACTGTTGATCGGAAAGAAGTGAGTATGATGCTTCAGGCATTGGGTTACGGTCTGATCTGGTCGGTCATGTGGAGCGTTTATGTATTTCTGATTCTGAAATTCTATCCATTTTCGATGCTTCACGATTATCCGAAAGATATTCAGGCTGCGGCAACCATTGAGAAGCCGACAAAAGCACAAGAAAAAGCTGCCAAACGATTCGGCGCAGTCGGTGGTCTCATCATATTTGGTGTACTCCTTGCATTCGGATTACTCCGATTCCACAGCGAACAGGCTTCATTTTTGCAGGTGTTGAAATATATCTTCATCATTGCTATGACATGGAATGTGATTGACCTGCTGATTATGGATTGGCTGATCGTATGCACGATCACGCCGAAATGGATTGTTTTAAGAGGAACAGAGGGATGCAAAGGATATAAGGATTATTTCTTCCATTTCAAAGGCTTCCTGGTTGGCTGTGTATATACAGCACTCATGGCGCTGCTGTTTTCAGGGATCGATTATGCAGTACTCCGCTTTTTGATATGGAAATAAGGTGATATGATGAAGAAAAAAGAACATTTGCCGCTGTTCGGTGTCGGACCGATCTATGTTTACACCATTGCAATGATTACGCTTATCGCTTTCCTTTGCAGAAATCTGTCCGTATTTGAAGCAGGAAGGCTCACAAATATCAAAGCAATACTGATAATACTCGGAAGCGTCCTTGTCGTGATCGGAGCAGTTATGTGGATCATGGCGGTGATCGTATCAAAACTAGATGACAATATCAAGAAAAATCATCTTGTAACGACCGGTATATACTCTTGGGTGCGGAATCCGATCTATTCAGCTTGTATGTTTGCCTGCACAGGCTTTATTCTTATGATCGGAAATGCGTTCTTCTTTGTATTGCCCTTTGTTTACTGGCTTTTCATGACGGTTCTGATGAAGCAAACGGAAGAAAAATGGCTGCGTGAGCTTTACGGTCAGGAATATGAGGATTACTGCAAGCGTGTCAATCGTTGTATTCCGTTTAAGAGAGGATAAATAATGCTGAAACTATGTTTGCTGACTGCTTTTTTCGGTCATTTGCTGTGCTGGTACTGCGACTGCCTTATCACATATACGCCTGACGGCAGGTTCTCTGCCAAAATGCTGAATGATAATGAACAGCTTTCTGAATTATTCATGGATATGCCGCTGAAAAGACCGATGCGTTCTATTATGCTTGGCGTTTTTGCACTTATCATGTCATTCTGCGGATTTCTTGCTCTGAGCGAGTGGATGCGGCAGTTTTCAAGCGTTTATGCAGTTATTATGCTGATCGGTGCTGTCGTGTTTACGACTTGTGTAATACCGCATCATGTGATATGCGGTCTGGTGGAATGGCTTTATATTAAGCTCGGACGAACCGATGATGCAAGAAAAGCCGTACTTGATTTTTTTAAGAAAACATCAGCAACAATGATCGTATGCTATACCGGACTGCTTATCTTTTCGGTCGCATTTTTCATTGCAGTTTTTACAGGTACGACCACTTTGCCGAAATGGGCGTGTATCTTTAACACATTGCCGCTGTTCCTAATCATATCACCGTTCAAGGTCGCAGGAAGCGGAAATATAGTCAATGCAGCAATGTTTCTTGCACTTGCGGTACTTATATAAAAGACGGAGGATTAAATATGGATACTGTGATCGGAATATTCGGCATCATAAGCGGCTTTCTTTGTGCGCTTGCAGATACGCCGCTTGCGTATTTCTTTGACGAAAATAATAAAAAGATCGGTCAGCGCAAAGATATTCAGACAAGCTGGCAGTCCGCTTCATCCAAGAGATTCTATCTGTCGTTTCTGCTTTCATTTCTCGGTCAGCCCGGCTGCTATCTTGTTATATGGCGGCTCGCTGAAATGATCGGAAAGGAAAATGATACGATATGCAGTATCCTGAAAATCTGCACATTTCTCGGATGCTACACAGGTCTTATCACACACGCAGTCTTCTGTATCAAGCCGCTTGTATACAAGAATATATTTCAGGAGGCATCATTAAAATCCGCAGAAAACGCTCTGCATGAAACTGATAAGCTCACCATTTTACCCGTACTTGTATGCAGCTTTACGCTGATCATGCTCCCTGCTTTTCTGATATCTGCGGCGATATGGCAGG
>CAMYUO010000352.1 GCA_947302065.1 uncultured Clostridia bacterium
TGGCAGTTGCCATTCTCTTTCTGAAACCGTGAACCTTCTGTCTGTGAAGCTTCTTAGGCTGGTATGTTCTCAACATAATAGTTCATCCTCCTTCCATAGACCTGTCCAAGCAATATCTTTTACAAATATCACTATCATCAGCCTTATTTATGCGGACTGACAAGTGATAAATCTTGACATAGCCCTTGTAATTTTACATTATAGCTCATTTGATAGTCATTTGTCAAGACCTTTTCGCAAGTTTTTTTGCCTTTTGCACAGCTTTTGAGAGTCTTTTTGTGCAGTTTTTCTTAAATTTTTTGTGTACTCGTATTTATCAAATTGTTATAACTACAAGATATAGACCAAAAACCCATTAAAATTAGCCTATTTTGTATATTTTTGAGCCTTTTGAAAGCCCGAGAAAAAAATACTATTAATTATATATATATGCTTGAAATCCTCCGAGATTTGTGATATAATTATTTAGAATTGAGCAGTATGCCCTTTTGTTATTTTCTGACAAAAATTGTGGGTACAGGGCAGCCTGCTCAGCGGAGAATACAGAAAGAAAAAATACCGATAGGGCTATTATGGAGGAAAATATAAATGGATACATTCAACGACGTATTTCTGGAGGTTCTGAAATACTGCCATGACTGTAAAACGGTCAGCGAACCCGGCTACAACAGGTGGATAAAGATACTTGAGCCGTACAAATTTGAGAACAACACCGCATATCTGCTTGCAGATTCCGAGTTCACCAAGAACACGACCGAGACCAACTACGGCAAGATAATCAACGAGGCATTTGAAAATGTCATGGGCTTTGCTGTTGAGGTAAAGATACTTGTAAAATCGAAAGAAGAAGAAACAGACAGCGATGTGAGCGTTACACCGAACAAGTATTCGGACAACCTTACAAACCTGCTTACATTTGACAACTTCGTTCAGGGCGAATCGAACAAGCTCGCTTTTGCATTTGCAAAGACGGTCGCAAACAGATACAGCAACAATTCAGTTCAGTCGGATTACAACACCGAGCTTTTCAATCCTCTGCTCATCTACGGCGATTCGGGACTCGGCAAGACCCACCTTATGAAAGCTATCGAGTACGACGTAAAGAAGAACAATCCCGACCTGAGGATAGTTTATACAACAGGCGAATCGTTCATCAATGAGCTTGTAAAGGCTATCGAAACAAAGGATACGGTAAATTTCCACGACAAATACAGAAATGCAGATTTCCTGCTCGTTGACGATATACAGACCATCGCAGGCAAGGAAAGAATGCAGGAAGAGTTCTTCCATACATTCAACGAGCTGTATAACGCAGGCAAGCAGATAGTCCTGACATCTGATATCCACCCGAGCAAGATCTCAAAGCTGCAGGACAGGATACAGACAAGGCTTTCAAACGGAATGTTTGTCGATATCACACCGCCTGATCTTGAAACGAGAATGGCTATCATCAAGAGCAAAGCCGAAAGGCTTGATCTTCATCTTTCAGAGAGCGTTATCAGGATAATCGCTGAAAAGATAAAGAGCAACGTCCGTCAGATAGAGGGCACTATCAAAAAGATCAAAGCTCTCACGATGTACACAAACGAACAGCCGACCATCTCCATGGCTCAGAGAGTCACCAAGGAGATAATGATAGAGAACCACCCTGCCGAGATAACTGTTGACAGGATAATCGGCGATGTGGCAGATGCTTTTGACGTGACCGCAGACGATATCCTTTCAAAGAACAGACAGGCTAAGATATCACTGGCAAGAAAGATAACCATATACGTTATGAAGAACGTAAAGGGCATGACATTCACACAGATAGGCGAAGCGCTGAACAAGAATCACTCAACAATGACTATCCACTATAACGAGATAGACCAGCTGCTGAGCACCAACAAGGCTCTCAAGGACAACGTTGATGATATAATCAAAAATCTCAGGGACAACTGAGGACAAGTGTAATTTTTGAGACTTTTTAACTTTTTCAACAGACTTTTCAACATAAATGCAGTTTGAAAATGCCTTTTACAGCCGATTTTTGAAATATCAATAAACTTTTTTAACAGAAAACCGCTGTGAAAAAGATTTTGAAAAAGAAAGTTTCATGCCGGATTTTGCACAATTTTACTAACATTCAACAAACACTGTTTCAACCATTCAAAACGCTTTTCATCTTTCAAATCTGCCAACAATTTATCAACTGCCGACGGCAAAAAACTCACATTGATCAAACGGCATACCGAAAACGTTTAAGCAGGTTTGCAACATTATCAACATACACTAATACTACGACTAAAAACACATATAGTTAGTTGGTCAACAACAGTAAAAACTGCTCACATGAAACAGCTGACTGTGTTGAGAATAAAAAGTTTCTCTTTTTGATGAAAAGACTACCTTATCAGATATCCAAAGACGAAAGGAAGATATTACGATGAAATTCACTTGCGAGAAGAAAGTGCTTATTGACGCTGTAAACAACGTCTCAAAAGCTATCTCCGAAAAAGCGCCTTTCCCTGCACTTGCAGGAATGAAGCTGATGCTCAATAAAAATGACCTCGAGCTTACAGGCTATAATATGGAGATAGGCATCAGAACGACTGTCAGCGTGGAAAGCTCGGATATCGGTCAGTGCATAATCGATGCGGGACTGTTTTCAAATATGCTCAGAAAAATGCCTGAGGATATCGTCCTTGTTGAGATCTCGAGCAATTATCAGGTAACAGTTTCAAGCGGCGTGACCAAATTCAATCTCGTAGC
>CAMYUO010000353.1 GCA_947302065.1 uncultured Clostridia bacterium
GTCGTTATCTTATCATATACCTTTTTGCAGGCAACATCAATGTCACTGTCGATACAATCAAGCAGAGATATGCCCATTGTTATGGTACGAATATCAAGGCACTCGTCCTGTATCATTCGTATAGTTTCAAGTATGTCGTAAACATTTATCATTTTTGCAGTCTTCCTCTCATCAGATATGGTGCATGCAGTTGAAAATATTCTCATGCATAACGGTAACTTTGAGACCGTTCTCCTCACCAAGTTTTTCAAGCGACTCAGCCATAGCCGCAAAATCACTGTTGAGCTTGGAAATATCGACCATCATTATCATAGCAAACATTTCCTGCATTACAGACTGAGTTACCTCGATAACATTTGCATTATACTCTGCACACTTGGTGCTGACTTTAGCAAGAATACCTACTGCGTCCTTACCGATGACTGTTACTACTGCTTTCATATCACTAAAGAATTATTATATCACATTCAGTTATCTTTGCCAATACAAGTTTATAAACATTTTATTAACGCTTCTTTCTGCGAATTACGGTTGCGGTCATAATAAGCCCTGCTGTCAAACCGATGAATATCAAGCCGAAAACTGCAATGATCCCGACATTAGAACCTTTAGGACTTATATCTTCGGATTTATCGGTTGCTTTTTCAACCGATGTCAGCGGTCTGAGAACGCCGCCCACAACTCCGAAACGCTTGAAAGTCATATTTCTTCCGCCGTTTGAATTAAGCAGCTGTTCAAACTTGTCAGAATTATCTGCCTGCATTACACCGCTGTTATCGTCAGATGCCGTTGAAAAGCAGTTCTGCACACAAAACTTGCCGTCATCTGCGCTTCTGCCAATGATGCCGCTAATATCAGCAGCATCCGACCAGCAGTCGCTGACTGTCCCATTTTCAAGTCTGCCTACAATGCCACCGCAAGTCTTTGCCTTGATACTGCCATAAAATCCACAGCCGCTAATCGTACCACCCGAGCAGATGCCTGCTATTCCGCCTGCTGTATCAGCCGATATCTCACAGCCTGATAAAACAATATCTCTTACCTGACCGTAATTACCCACATAACCGAACAAACCGGCAGGGATTTTTTCTTTAGCGGATAATGAAACACCCTTGAAAACGTGTCCGTTGCCAAGAAAACAGCCGTTAAAACATCTGTCTTTATCAACACCTGCAGATATAAACTCCGTGCCCGTGAAATCAATATCATCTTCCACCACGACAGTTTTATCACGATACTGCGTGCCGCTGTTTACGTCTTTTGCGAACGCATTCCATTGGTCTGCAGTTTTTATCACAGTGTATCCGCTGCATTCGTTGTTTGCCGCATTCAGCATTTTTTCAGCCTTGCTGACATCGACATATCCGGCATCATCGTCATTAAGAACGCTTTTTGCAAAAAGCACGCTCCTTTGCATGCCGTCCTTGCCGTCAAACCTGTCAACAAGCTCTTTCAGCGTCGATTTATCAGGCTTGCCTATTCGCTTGGTGTATGCATTTATATATGCATTTCTGAAAGAAGTCTCCGTGCTGTCCTGCCACTTCTGTGTATCATTTGAGAAATAATAGGTCTGACCCTTGTCGCATTTGCAGCCTGCATCCTCAGCTACAAAATAGTTCTTTCCATTATCCGATTTCAACGTAACAACGACCGAGAACTCATCGCCCTTGGAAAGTTTGACCTCAGAAGGCATCTTAACCGTATAATACCCGTCATACTGCACCCTGTCGGTGATCTCGGCACATAGCGTATCACCTTCGGGTGAATCTGCTTTCAGATCCTTGTATACTTTTACAGTATAATCAGTTCCCTTGCCGCCGTTTTCCTCAACAAAGAAAGATATCTCTTCAAGCGACTCATCGCCATTCGCCTCAAAAACATTTGCTGCACTGACAGCACTCTTTGACGAAACGTAAAGTCTGTCCATTCCGCCGTTATATGTGTAAACGCTGTCGTTCGATGCTTTTTTTAGTTTGTAAAAAATAAATCCGGTCAGTTCCGGTTCACAATAAGAGACCCAGTAATAGCCGTTATCATTGCGTGTTCCCCAAACGCTTCTGACCAGCCACGCGCCGTCCTTTTCCGGTTTATCCTTACCGAAATTGTCCTTGCTGTAATCATCGTCCCATCCAACGATGGTAACGCTGTGATTGACAGATGTTCTGTCCTTCTGGTAATAGCTTTTATGATCCTTGCTGAAATAGTCGGCATCGTTATAACAGCAAACAGTCGCACCGCCGTATTCCATAAGCTTTTTCTTGATCTCGTCACGGTCACCGTTACAGTTTTCAACCATTTCAATCTCATATTCACATAGTCCCTCCTGTGAATATGACACAGGATTGAGATACGGAAAATGCAGATATGTCGGCTCGTCTGATTCATACTGTATCCCGCAAAGACGTGCTGCGGCATAAACCGGAGCCATAATGTAATTATTGCCGTAACGCTGTTCATCTTCAAGCAGCTGCTTTTCAGACTGTGAAGAAAACCATGCAAGTGCGCTCTCAGAAAGATCAACAGTTGCATTGTCAAGTCCTGAATATATAATGCTTTGTTCGATCGAAGCGGTCGTGGAATATGCCCAGCAAAGATCAAATGCCTGCGGAGACTGTCTGACCGCTGTTATTTTCCCTGTCTGAGTCGGGTCAAATCTGGTTGGCAGTTCATCCTGCTGTGCAAAAGCTGAAAAAGGCAGTGCGCCGACAGCCATAACAAGTTCCAGCTCAAGACCTTCGATTAT
>CAMYUO010000354.1 GCA_947302065.1 uncultured Clostridia bacterium
AACTATACTTAGCACTCAAAGAGTAAGAGTGCTAACACTTCAAATACAGGATTGCTAATTATGACTGTGCAGGTGAGATCATGGATGACAGAAAGCTGAAAATACTAACAGCATTGGTCGATGAATATATCGTTACCGGGGAACCTGTTGGTTCAAAAGCGATAATGAAACACGTTAAGGCATCATCTGCAACTATAAGGAATGAAATGGCTGAGCTTGAAAAGCAGGGCTATTTGGAACAGCCGCATACCTCTGCGGGACGTGTGCCTACTTATAATGGATACAGGCTTTATGTGGACAGACTTACTCAGTCAGATCCTTTGAGTGCAGACGAAAAAAAGGTCCTGGACCAGATGCTGGATACGGACTATATTTCTGAGGATGATCTGGTGGAAAGTGCGTCTCTTGCATTGGCACAGCTTACAAAATGTGCCACGGTAATAGCTGATTCCACACCTAAGTTTTCGATGATCTCCAAGGTCGAGGTCATTCCTACGGGCAAAAGGATGTATGTTATACTGATGGTGACATCGGGCGGAATGATCAAAAATAAAGCTTTCAGACTTGAGTTTGATCTTGATAATGAGCAGCTTGAGTTCTTTAACAACTTCGTTAAGGAAAACCTTGACGGGCTGCCTGTAAGTGCTCTTTCGGACGAATATGTTGATAAACTTGTGGCAGCAATGGGCGCTTATATGATGACGTTATCACCTATATTCTCTGAGGTCATTAAAATGACAAAGGAGATAAGGACTCAGGATGTTAAGGTCAAGGGGCATAAAAACCTTCTGACCTGCAAGGATTTTAATCAAAGCGAGATCATATCATTCCTCGATGATGACACTCAGCAGATCTCAAAGTTTATTGATGAAACATTTTCAGATCTGCACGTAATGTTCTCGGATGAGAAGGACGGCTTTGTGATCCATAATTCATCGGTCATTACAGCACCGTATAAAAAGAACGGCAAAAATGCAGGCTCTCTTGGGCTTATTGGTCCAATGAGGCTTGATTATAAAAAATTCATACCATATCTTGAATACTTTACCGACCGGATATCTCAGATGCTCACCGAGCATGATGAGAACAGCGATGCAAAAGTCGTTAACGAAGATTCAGAAGATATTAGTGATAATAGTTAGGAAAGGCAGGCAAAAAAGTTGAGTGATGAGATAAAACAGGAGCTTGAGCAGGAAGAGTCAAATACAGCCGAAGCTGAGGAAGAAGTGCAGCAGACACAGGAAGCTGAAACTGATCAGACTGAGCAGGTCGTTCAGACTGATGAAACGGAAAAGACCGAACAGCAGCAGAAGCAGGAACCTACCGAAGAGGAAGAGCTTAGAAAAGAACTTGATGAAAGCAAGGATAAGTACCTGCGGCTCATGGCTGAGTACGACAATTTCAGGAAACGCAGCGCAAAGGAAAGGCTGGAGCTTTCCGCATCTGTCAAAGGCAGCACAATAGGTGAGATCTTACCGGTGTTTGATAACTTTGAAAGAGCGCTTGCCGCCGAAACGGAGGATACAAACTATAAAGCCGGTGTTGAGATGATCTTCAAGCAGTTCGGCGAAATGCTCACTAAACTGGGCGTTGAGATAATAGATCCTCTGGGACAGACATTTGATCCCAATATCGCCAATGCAGTCAATCAGATAGAGGATGAGAAATATGGCGAAAACGAAGTGGCTCAGGTGTTCCAGAAAGGGTATAAGATAGGCGATAAAGTGATAAGATATGCTATGGTAGTTGTAGCAAATCCGTAAAATGATCTATAATTAAGTATTATATAAGGAAAGGATGAATGACTTATGGCAAAAATAATCGGTATTGACCTTGGTACAACAAACTCTTGCGTAGCAGTAATGGAGGGCGGCGAAGCAGTCGTTATCCCTAACAGCGAAGGCGCAAGAACAACACCTTCAGTCGTAGGTGTATCCAAAAACGGCGACAGACTTGTAGGACAGGTAGCTAAAAGACAGGCAGTAACTAACTTTGACAACACCGTTATCTCTATAAAGAGACATATGGGCAGTGATTTCAAGGCTAAGATGGGAGGAAAAGAGTATACTCCGCAGGAGATCTCAGCTATGATCCTTCAAAAGCTTAAAGCTGACGCTGAGGCTTATCTGGGTGAAAAGGTAACAGAGGCTGTTATTACAGTTCCTGCTTATTTTACCGACTCACAAAGACAGGCTACAAAAGATGCAGGTCAGATCGCAGGTCTGAATGTAAAAAGAATAATCAACGAGCCGACCGCAGCAGCTCTTTCTTACGGTATCGACAAGGAAGAGGATCAGAAGGTCATGGTCTATGACCTGGGCGGCGGAACATTCGATGTATCTATTATCGAAATGGGTGATGGTGTTACCGAGGTACTTGCTACCGCAGGTAATAACAGACTTGGCGGCGACGACTTTGACCAGAGAATAATTGACTGGATGATAAAGGAGTTCAAGGCTTCTGAGGGTGTTGACCTCTCAAACGATAAGATGGCTATGCAAAGACTTAAAGAGGCTGCTGAAAAGGCTAAGATCGAGCTTTCTTCAACACCAAATTCAACCATCTCTCTTCCGTTTATAACAGCAGATGCAACAGGTCCTAAGCACCTGGAGCTTACTCTTACGCAGGCTAAGTTCAACGAAATGACAGCTGACCTTGTTGAGGCTACAATGGGACCGGTTCGTCAGGCATTGTCCGATTCAGGACTTTCAGCCGGTGAGCTGCAGAAGGT
>CAMYUO010000355.1 GCA_947302065.1 uncultured Clostridia bacterium
GATATGCGCAATGGACGACGGCGTTATGACAGCTTATGTTCACTATCTGCTCGTAGATCCGCAGTATCACGGACAAACGATCGGCAGAACACTTGTGGATATGACAAAGCAGAAATATAAGGATTATCTTCGTGTTGTGCTTGTTGCATATAAAAACGAAACACATTTTTATGAGCAGTGCGGCTTTAAGATCGAGGATAAGTCGCTGCCCATGTGTATCACTTCATTATGGACTTAAAGGAGTTATTATGAGTAGTATCAAAATAGATATAAATGACCTTGATAAATATTTTGCCAAGAGCGAGCTGATCCCTGCAATATGCTTTGAAGCGGATACAAAAACTGTCCTAATGCTTGCATATATGAATAAAGAAAGCCTTAAAAAGACACTTGAAACAGGTTATACATGGTTTTGGAGCAGATCAAGACAGGAACTTTGGAATAAAGGCGCCACAAGCGGTCATCTTCAAAAGGTGGTCAGCATTTATTCTGACTGTGATGACGATACGCTGCTTGTAAATGTAAAACAAACAGGCGCTGCCTGCCATACAGGCTCGTACAGCTGCTTTTTCAATGAAATGTATAATGAGGAGGAAAAATAAATGAACGTATACCAAGAGATCTTTGAAGTCTTAAAGCAAAGAAAGATAGATAACGATAACGGCAACGCACCTGAAAAGTCCTATACCTGTTATCTTTACCAGCAGGGTGTTGATAAGATCTGTAAAAAGGTCGGAGAAGAAGCTGCTGAAACAATAATCGCCGCAAAAAACGGAGATAATGAAGAGCTTAAAAACGAGATCAACGATCTTTTGTATCACCTTATGGTCCTTTGTGCAAATCAGGGGCTTGACTGGAGCGAGATAGAAAAGGTACTTGAAGAAAGAAACGAAAAGATCGGTAATCTTAAAAAGTTCCATACAACCGATAAAAACACCTGACCATGATAAAAGAGCGGTATTGATTCCCGCTCTTTATTTTTTTTGCTGTTTTTGCACACTTATAGTCCCGATTGAATAAGATATAGGGAAGTAAATTACTGCTTCTAACATATTATGATTCAGGAGGATTTTACTATGAGTGATTCCGTAAAACAGAACACGTTTAAAGATGCTGTGTGCGTTGAAGCCATGCGTGTGTTCGATTCCTGTTCATCACAGGATTGTCTTGAGGATCTGCTTGTAAGCGTAGACGCCCCGACACAGGAGCTGCTGAACAATGCTTCCCACGTAAAAATACCGTGTGCAGAGGTGATCGATGCCACATTTGCAGTAGATGCCGTTCCCTTTAATAAAGGCTTTTACTCTGTGGACATTACCTATACATTCAGCCTTGAACTGCAGATCACTTCCTGTGGAGACGGTACCGTAACTGATGCAGCCGGATCGTGTAAATTCAGTAAAAAGGTTATTTTGTTTGGAAGCGAAGGCAATACAAAAGCATTCCGCTCAGATGAGTCAAACGGTCCTGTTATCAATGGATGCGACTGCTGCTCAACAATGCCTATCGCATCTGTGAGCGTTGTGGATCCTATCGTTCTCAACACAAAGCTCCTTTGCAATCCATGCCTGCCTGTTCCTGACTGCAACATCGACTGCAATGACTCCCAGGGGTGTCAGGCTGAGCCTGTTATCGATCCGTCTAACAGAATAGTTAGAACTACACTTGGTTTGTTTTCGGTTATAAAGCTTGAACGGCCCGTGCCTGTTCTTGTTCCTGTATATGACTATTGCATACCGCTCAAGGAATGCTCCAGCAATACCGACTCTCCCTGTGAGGTATTTGATAAGATCGCCTTTCCAACAGACGAATTTTTCCCAAAGGGACTTGAAACACAGGAGCCATCCAAGGATAATACACAAACATAATATCAATTCTACCGCCGCAGCTTGAACTGCGGCGATTTTTCTTTTTGCGGTTGACAAAATTAGCGAAAAGTTATATAATAAAATAGTATTGTTGTGCCCTGAAATAAAGCGGAAATGAGGTCGTCAAATGCCGGAAACGATAAGCGAAAAGCTCACTGCAAAGTCCGAACTTGTGCGCTTTTGCAATGAATACAGATCAACTTTTGCACATTTCCCTCTGGCATTTGTACATTCGTTCGGCTGCCAGCAAAATGTAAGCGACGGGGAAAAGTTAAAAGGCGAATTGTTAAAAATAGGATATGAGCTGACTGATGATTATACAGCCGCTCAGCTGATAATATTTAACACCTGTGCAGTAAGAGAGAATGCCGAAGATAAAGTATACGGTACAATAGGCGATCTGAAACATTTTAAAGAACAAAACCCTGATACGGTAATTGCTGTATGCGGGTGTATGGCGCAACAAAAGCACGTTGTTGAAAAGATAAAGTCCACCTATCGGCAGGTCGATCTTGTTTTCGGGACATTTGCCTATAATGAGTTTTACCAGATGCTCTGGGAGGTCGTTTCAAAGAGAAAGCGTGTTTTTAATATCTCTGAGAGCAGCCTTGATATCAACGAGGATTTTAAACAGTTCAGAAAAGATAAGCTGAGAGCTTATGTTCCTATTATGTATGGCTGCAATAATTTCTGCACCTACTGTATAGTTCCGTATGTCCGTGGACGAGAAAGAAGCAGAAAACCCGATGCTGTCATAAATGAAGTAAGACAGCTGGTTGAAAGCGGATATAAAGAGATCACCCTTCTTGGACAAAATGTCAACTCGTATAGCTATGGGTTTGCGGAGCTTTTAAGAAAAAT
>CAMYUO010000356.1 GCA_947302065.1 uncultured Clostridia bacterium
AGTACACCGCGTGTACCACGCATTACCGCCTTTATGGAGTTCATAAGGGCGGTATTTTTTGTGAGACGGCGGGTTGACATTTGTGATAAACCGACTGTCCTGACGCAATTGGATTGAATCTATGGGTGGTATTTTTTTGTGAGACGGTGGGTCACCATTTGAAATATACTCACTGCCCTGCTGTTGAAAAAAACTGAACATATGCAAAAGACCGCACGCTGACAAAGGCATGCGGTCTTGTTCGTCATTTGAGCAGGTCGAGTTTCTTCTGGGTGTTTATCATATGCTTTCTGACGGCATCGATCTCGCCTGTGTACTTATTGAACCATTCTACGTCGGCTTCCTGAGGCTCTTCCTGAAGAAGGATCGCCTGTACGAGCGCAGACTGGGAACGTGAACGCTTGTGCTCTATCTCTTCGATAGTTTTTCTGCATTTCATGATCTCCTTTTTATATTTCCTTTTTTCACTCATCGTCTTTCCCTCCTATGAACCCAATTTATCAACGGAATCTACGACTGCTCTCATTTCGTCGTAACCCTTATCGAGATTGTCGTAGACGTCTTTAAGTGCGTCGCTGACATCTTTGAGCTTGTTTTTCATCTGATCGGGATATTTGACCAGACAATAGTGAAGCTCGTTTACTGCCTTTTGTTTTTCTGTCCACTCCTCGTCGTCGATAAGGAAGATGAACGATCGTGCTGCGCCGAGGTCGGAGAGCACCATATTATAATGCATTTCGTAATCTATCTTGCGGTCAAGATAGGTATCGATCTCATCGGCTGCATCGGACATATTCCTCAGATACTGGTCCTTGTAGCGCTGCTTGTTCTCCTTGGTCTTGTCGATATAAAGACCGATGAAAACCAATAGCGCGATAAGCAGTATGATCGACCAGATGATCGCTGTGACCATCTTACGTTTCATTATCTTTTCCTGATTCACTCTCCACCACTTCGCTTTCGGTTTGCTTATCAAGTTCCCTGAGGCGCTGCTTTTCCTTTTCGATAGCCTCACGGATAAGCTTTTCTTTTTGCTCCTCTGCTGTCAGCTTTTTATCGCCGCTGTTGTTTTCGTCGGTCTCGTCTTGCTCATCGTCGTCCTTGTCTTTGCCTTTGATGATCTTCACGAGCGATCTTGACTCGTAAATACAAATGCAGACGGTCGGCAGTATGAACAGGATCATAAGAAGTTTCTTGCTTGATCCGAATGAACCGATAAACCTGAACAGCCACAGCTTGCGGACATATTTTCCGATGATACGATCGGACTTGACGGTGTAAACGTCCTCTGTCGGATTGGCATCGCCTTTGACGGTGAACGTGCCGTCGTCGTTGATCTTAGTTATCCTGTGTGAATTTGGCATATCCTTTATCGTCGGGTCATCGGACAAAAATGTGATGACATCGCCGACTTTGAGATCTTCAGCATCAGTCTCTCTGATAAGGATATAATCTCCGACGTGGATAGACGGCTCCATACTGCCCGTTACAACTTTCATGACACTGTAGCCGCCTATGCTTGCGACCTTTCCACGCAGGTTGCAGACCATTACATAGACTACCGTGAAGAACATTACTGCGACCAATGCGATCAGAGTGATCTTTGCGGCAAGCTTCAGCTTACTTTTTATCATCTTCTTCATTGACCCTTTCATTCTTTAGTTTTCTGTCTTCACGACGCTTTTTGATCTTTCGTTTGATCTTGGTGAACACGCTTACGTGATACTCCTTAAACAGAGCCTTGATCTGAGCCTGCTCTGCCTTTTCCTCCTCAGGAGTCATCACACGGAGCGATGCTCTGATCTTATCCTTCTGGGCATCGGTAAGCGGTTTCTTTTTCTTCATCTTCCACTTGATATCCTTGATGAACCGCTTGAAATTATACGGGAAGACTGTTGCGTATTTGTTGTAGAAGATCTTCATCTGCTCACGCTCTGCACGCTCAGCAGCGGTCTCCATAGGTCTTACGAACCAGCGCTTCTTAGGATACTCGGCACTGAAATACTTCGGGTCGACATCCGGAACATACGGTTTTCTGAAGATGACACACCAAAGTGTGATAAAGAATCTTCTTATCACGCACCACGGGCTTTTCGAGTATTCGAGATAGATCGTTCTGAAATCTCTGTTGCGGTAGATCTCTCTTTCCTCACGCAGCCTGTCGGCACGGGCTTTCTTGCGTCTTTCCTCGGCGAGCTTTTCTGCCTTGATGCGCTCTCTTTCGGCGATCTGCTCGGGAGTGAGGTTTGCCTCCTCCTCGGCGAGACGTCTTGCCTCCTCTTCGGCGGCTATGCGCTCCTGCTCGATACGCTCGGCGGTGAGCTGTGCACGGCGGAAGTTGTCGTATTCACGCTGCTTGCGCTCCTCGGCTTCCTGTCTTTCACGCTCAGCACGCTCGGCAGCCTCTTTGGCAAGGCGCTGTCTCTCCTCTTCTTCGGCTTTCTGGCGCTCTTCCCACTCTCTGCGCAGGCGCTCGGTCTCTTCTCGCTGACGGCGCTCTCTTTCGGCTTTTTCCTCTTCAGCTTTCTTGATAGCTTCACGCCGCAGAGCCTCGAGTCTTCTTTCCTCGGCTTCTGCTTTTCTCTTTTCAGCCTTTTCACGCTCGATACGAGCGACCTCGGTACGTATCTGCTCGACACGGATATATTCCTTTTCGAGTGCGAACACCTGGTCTATCTCGTTGAGCAGACCGATATTCAGCTCGCCCGGCTGATTGAG
>CAMYUO010000357.1 GCA_947302065.1 uncultured Clostridia bacterium
TAACCTTCATTGGTCTTGTAACGTAACCCCACTCATTCGGACAGGAAAGGCAGCCCTCAACAACCCTCTGAGTTTCTTTTGATCTCCATGTGATCTCGGGATTTATAAGCTCATAAACAGGGTCTTCACCGATCTTTATGATGCAAAGTCTTCTGAGTTTTGCAACCTGCGGAGCGGCAAGACCGACTCCATTTGCTTTCTCAAGGGTCTCTGCCATATCATCAAGCAGCTGCCAAAGCTTTTCATCAAAGCTGGTAACAGGCTTGCAGACCTTGTGAAGTACCTCTTCTCTTTTATTCATTATTGCTCTTATCGCCATTTTATATTTCCTTTCCAAGAGATAGTATCAGAGTCCGACATCGCCGTTGATATCAGCGTAGATGCGAACGCTTTTCAGGTCCTTGTTCTTGTAGAACTCATCGAGGACATATCTGATCATATCTCTGAATTCTTTGCTGTTTTTAGTTTTAAGTATCAATCTGTATCGATACCTGTTATTAATCACCTCAAGCGTACACGGAACAGGTCCGATAGCACGCAGAGGAAATCTGACTTTGTTATTTTTGATATACTGAGCTATCAATGCAGTTACCCATTTTGAAGCAGCAATGCACTTGCTTTCCATCGAGCTGCTGAAGCCGATAACACAAAGGTCGCATATCGGCGGATAGATAAGTGCCTGTCTCAGCGCTATTTCCTGCTCATAGAACTCATCATAGTTCTGCTGCGACGCTAAAATCAGCACATAATGTTCGGGAACAAATGTCTGGATATAAGCAACTCCGGCTTTGTCTCCCCTGCCGCTTCTTCCGACGACCTGTGTGAGCAATGAGAATGTACGCTCGTAACTCCTGTAATCGCCCGTGAAAAGCGCTTTATCGAGTGATATAACGCCAACAAGTGTTACATTCGGAAAATTCAGACCTTTAGCTATCATCTGCGTACCGAGCATAATGTCATATTCGCCTTTTTCAAATGCGCTGAAGTTTTCTTCATAAGCATATCTCGATGCAGTCGTATCCGCATCCATACGCAAAACTCTAGCTTGCGGGAACAGCTTGGATATCTCATCCTCGACTCTCTGTGTACCAACTCCGCTTGCTCTGAGTTTATCTGAGCCGCAGCTGGGACAAGTAGAGCTCATAGCCATTGTGTATCCGCAGTAATGGCACATCAGGTGCCCGTTTTTCTTGTGATATGTCAGCGGCAGATTACAGTTCGGACAAACTATAGGCTGACGGCAGGAAGCACAGCTGACATAAGTATTAAATCCACGCCTGTTGAGCAGCAATATTGACTGCTCTCCTTTTTCAAGAGTGGTTTTAATACCCTCGGTAAGCTCTCTGCTCAGCAGGCTGTCATTTCCTGCAGCAGCCTCGGTCTGCATATCAATTATCTTAACCTGCGGCAGCTCGGCATTGCTGTATCGCTGCTTGATAGTGAACAGATGAAATCTGCCGTTTTTAGCAAAATAAAAGCTGTCGATCGACGGTGTAGCCGATGCCATGAGCAGCACACAATTGTTGTGGCCGCATCTTTGTATCGCAACATCACGGGCATGATAACGAGGGTTTGAATCGGACTTGTATGATGACTCGCCCTCTTCGTCCATTATTATTATGCCAATATTACGTGCCGGTGCAAACACTGCACTGCGCGTGCCGATGATTATTCTCGCATCACCGCTTTTTATCCTTTTAAACTCGTCCATCCTCTGACCGAGAGATAACGATGAATGAAGGATAGCGATCATATTCCCAAAATACGACTTGAACTTGCAGAGCATCTGCGGTGTAAGAGATATTTCAGGGACAAGCAGCATAGCGGTTTTGCCAAGCTTAGTCACATGATCGATAAGCTTGATGAAAACAGAGGTTTTTCCGCTTCCGGTAACACCGTAAAGCAATGCTCCTGCAGGTTTTCCCTGCGAGATAAGCTCCGTTATACCATCAAATGCCTGTTTCTGTTCATCATTAAGAACAACGCTCTCGGGATCAAGATTTTCGGATATCTCACCGATAGCATCACGCATAAGCTCGTATTTGTACTCATGCAGGACTTTTTTATCTACAAGTCTTTTGATGATCGCATTAGTACAGTTGGTCATGTAACAGACTTCACTTTTGCTCGCACATTCGCTTTCCTCAAGGAACCTTACCACAAGCGACTGCTTTTGTGTGAGAGTGATATTGATATTGCCGTCAAGGTATTCCTGTGACAACCTTACCATCTTGACATTCTCATCACCAACACGTCGTTTCAGCAGATCCGACTGTTCGATATATCCTTTGTCAATAAGGCTTTCAAGCACCTTTTTATGTTTATCGCCTGCTGTCAAGGACAAATGCTTGTCAATCTCACGCTGATTCGGAGACGAGCGCATGAAGTTGATCATATTAAGCTCGTCCTGCGAAAGCGAACGATTGTAGAAGCGCAGACCGTGGTAGTGGGCGTGCACGTAGCCGCTGTTGCCGTTGAGCACCCAGTCGGCGGCGGGTTTGGTGACGCTGACCGTCACCGGCACGGTCGTCTGGCTCTTCACTTCGCCGAACAGCCCGATGCCGTAGCTTGTGCTGCTGCCAAACACGAAAATAGAGCCCATGCGGAAGCTACCCAAACCCGGCCGCGAGTCGGGACTCTGCCCATTGAAGTAAAGAGAGGCATCCGATCCCGTCTTGTAAAAATAGATGCTGAAACTCTC
>CAMYUO010000358.1 GCA_947302065.1 uncultured Clostridia bacterium
GCATTTCCATATGATATGATGGATTATTCTGTTGAGCTTGCGCCGATAGATGAGACCGCCGAGGCGATATGCAGGCTTTGCACCACATCGGATAAGTGCTGTATCTTCCATCCGTTCAATAACCATTATATCCCGCTCGGAGATATAATATCAAGAATGATAGATATGGGACTCGGCATAAGGCTTGTCGAACGGGATGAGTTTATAAACTGTTTCAGAGAAGCGGAAAGTGATAAGGAAAAGTCTGCTATGCTCACGACTTTGCTTGCGTATGATAACAATGACAGCAGCAAGACCGTTGAAATGATCCGTACCGAAAATGCATATACCACTCAGGCGCTTTACCGTCTGGGTTTCAGCTGGTCTATGACAGCTGACGAATACATAAGCAGCTTCCTGAAGGAACTTTACGGACTAGGATTCTTTGATGTGGAGGACAGAACATAATGACCCTGAAACGCAACGGTGTACTTCTTAACAAGAAATTCAACGAATATCTTTTCCCTGCGATACTTGGCGCTATGTCAATACTGCTCGCATCGTTTGTCGACGGCATTATCGTTTCAAAGATGATCAGCTCTGACGCACTGTCGGCAGTAAACCTTGCAGAACCTGTGATACTCTTTATGCAGGCGGTATTCTTCCTGTTCGGCATCGGCGGACTTATCACTATTTCAAGAGCACTCGGCGAAAGAGACACACGCAAGGCTAATGCGGTGTTCACACTTGCAGTGGTCGGTGCTGTCGCAGCATCTGTGCTTGTGACACTGCTTGGAACGGTGTTTGTCGATAATATTGTTTCTGCTGTCTGCAATGAGCAGCAGCTTACACAAATGGTAAAAGAATATGTGTCTTACAGTATTTACGGAAGCTCACTGATGATAACTGTGCCAGCGTTCGTGCTTCTGATGAGAGTCGACGGTCTGCCGAAATTCTCATCAGCAGTGCTCGTGGTCTCAAATGCAGTGAATCTGTGTATGGACGTCATTTATATCAAAGTCTTTGACATGGGCATAAAAGGCGCAGCGCTGGCAACTGTCACAGGTTATGCTGTCGGTATGATAATGGTGCTGTATTATCTCGTTATCTATAAAAAGCGCTCGCTGAGATTTGTAAAGCTCAGCGCAGGTGAGATAAGGTATCTGGGTGAGCTTTGTGCAAACGGTATTTCTTCGGTGCTCAACACGGTGCTGCTGTTTGTCAAGGCGATCCTGCTCAACAGAATAGTCATCAGAACAGCAGGTGCGGACGGTATCAAGGCATTTTCTGTCTGCAATTTCATTCTGACTTTCATGTCAATGTTCGTGTCGGGCGGTGCTGACACGATGACCCCGATAGTGAGCATGCTCAGCGGCGAAAGGGACAGCAACGGAATACGGTTCGTTCTCAAGAGAACGTTCATATTCGTGCTTGGCTGCTGCAGTGCGGTGATAGCGTTCATTTGCATATTTCCCGAAACAGTTCTGGGCATCTTTTCAGTCAGCTCCGAAAGTGAGCTTGAAGTGGGCGTTCCTGCGGTCAGGATATTCTCTCTGAGCCTGATCGGTATGGGCATTTGCTACCTAATGATGAACTATTTTCAGGCAACAAAGCACAAACCACTTGCGATAATGGTATCGCTGATGAGAGGTCTGGCGATAACCGTTCCGCTCGCATTTGCAATGTCAAAGGCATTCGGGACATCAGGACTGTGGTGGTCGGTGTTCCTGTCTGAGATGCTGACGGCGACTATACTTTTTGCTGTCTGCTTTGTTATCAGCAGGAAAAAGAATGATAAATACAGCGGCATACTGCTTTTTGAAAACAGACCCGAAAGCGGTGCGGTTTACGATGTGAGCCTTGAAGCAAAGCAGATAGGTGCGGTAAAGGTCTCTGAGAGTATCCGTGATCTTTGCCTTGAAAATTCTGTGGAATATAAAAAGGCACAGTATGCGGGCCTGCTGGCTGAGGAAACTGTTGAGCATATACGCCGCTTTAACACAGATAGAACTCCGAGGATAGATCTGTTCTGCAGCGTGCTGCCTGACAAGGTGATATTGTCTGTGCGAGACAACGGAGCAATATTCGATCCTGCCAAGGTCGATGACGATACTGAGGAGTTTTCAAATCTTAAAATGATAAACAGCGTTGCTGATAAAGTTGAATATTCAAGGGTCATAGGACTTAACAATATGCTTGTTGAATTAGGGAGGTAATCAGATGCTTAAATTCTATTTCTACAATTTTTCATCGCAGACGTCTGCTGAAAGCATGATTTCACAGATAAACGATATGTGCGAAAAAACCAAGCACCTCAAGCGAATGGAGGATATAATGCTGTTTGTCTGCGTGCCGACTGCATCGCTTGAAATGGTCTGCAAAAGCATAGAGGACAGGGAACTAGTAAAGATATCTTCGCAGTGTTTCAGTGCGGCAGACATATCGGGAATGCCTACCGCAAAACAGCTTGTTGAAATTGGCGCTCATATGGGTCTGACAGGACTTACGGACAGGCGTTTTCTTCTCGGCGAAACAGACGAGTTCTGCCGTGACGGACTTGGCGAACTGCTTTCACTTGGAAAGAAGGCTTTGCTGTGTGTCGGCGAAACCAAGCAGATTAAAGACAGCAGTACAGCCAGACAGGAAATAGCAAAACAGGTCACAACAGGTGTTTCTAAGGTGCCTATGGAGGCAGTCTACAGAATGGGCATCCTGT
>CAMYUO010000359.1 GCA_947302065.1 uncultured Clostridia bacterium
TGCCGACGACGCTCTGGAAATCGCGCACCATCATCGGGAAGGGATGGGGACCGAGTACCGAGCCGATGCAATAAATCGCATCGTTATACTCCTTGCTGTACGCCTCAAAAGCGGCGTCGACCGCCTCTTTCAGCGTCTGCTGATATTCGTCTGCAACAGCCTCATCAACGTCCATAATGCCGTTCTGAAAATAATTCTGAACCTTTGCAAGATCACCGTCTCTTGTCGATGTGCCGTAGAGAAGATGAATACCGTCGCCGTATTTCTCACGAAGATGACGGAGCATATCCATTGTCAGATTGTCGGTCTTGATATTGTCCGTGATAGATTTTGGCGACTGACATACATTGACAGCGGTATCGTGCCAATCATCATACAGCGCCATAGACGAATCTACAAAAAGATTTTTGTTTACAGCGTTCGGGAAATAGTTTGTAAAAATATCGTCTGCAAGTATCGCCGCGCCCCAGCCGCCTGCACTGTAGCCTGTCACAAGCAGCATATCGGCGTTTTCTATGCTTGCCTTTTCCATGATCTCCTTCATGGAGGCGGTATAATTCGTATAGCCGTTGTGATACAGAATCTTCTCCTTGCCGTCTTTGTCGGTGTAGCGGAATTCACCCGTCCCCGAATGGAAATCTCCCGTGGCATATGGGAACAGTATCATGCTCCAGTTTTCAAAGGGACTGCCCTCAACATCTGAAGCAAGACCACCCATGTTTATGGTAGTATTCGCAAGAAGATCGGGCTAGACGAGCTTTGTGTTGTAGGTATCGTCACGGGCAGTTTCCTCGTTGACGCTGACACCGCCGCCTGCAAAATATATCATCACCTTATTTTCGCTGCCCTTTTTGAACAGAGCATGATAGTTTCCGCCCTCGGAGTCCTTCATCACGCTGTCGGATACCCGAGACCACTTCCCTATCTTCGGTTCTTTCTTCAATTTTGGGTAATTCAGGATAAAGATATAAACGAGCAGCAGTATCACCAATATGACCGCCAATATGATGCCGATGATCTTTAATGCCTTTTTCATATTATCCCTCCAAGTCTGCTTTTTGATCCTGATATAAGCTGTTGCTCAGGATTTCGGGTGTATCTCCGACAAACGTCTTTGCCGCTTCAATATCACCTTGTAATTGCCACATGAACCACGCTGTCACATAGCCGTCAGCGGAATAGAGCATATCGCCGTGTGCTGCGCCCTTGCGGACTGCCATAGCCTTTGGCGAGGTGACTTTTGCATAGGATTTCTGCATATTATCGGGAGTTATTACATCATTTTCAGTACCCGACAGCATCAATACGGGTATCGCTGTTTTGGCGGGATCATATGAAATATGAAGCACCTGCTCTGCAACCTCTTCCTGCGTAAGCGAGAGCGATACAGCGCACTTGTAAATGCCCTTGTGTTCGGTTGCATTGATCGTGTTGTAAACGCCGACACCGCCCTGCGAATGTCCCTCAACACCAATATTATTCATATCGAGCCTGTGATAGAAAATGCTGTTTTCGTCTTCATTTGCATTCAAAAGATAGGAAAGCGTCAGGTCAGCCTTTTTGCCCTCCCATGTGGACGGATCTTCGTTGCCGATTGCGATAAATCCCCATGAAGCAAGATGCTCAAATACAGGCTTGTATCTCGATGCGCCGACACCCGTGCCGTTCACAAACAGGACAGCAGGATATTTCCTGTCGCTTGTTTCAAGCTCGGCAGGATACCATATTCTGATCGTTTTGATTTCCTCGTCATCGGCATAGTCAAAAGTGAAGCATTTACCTCGTAACTGCCCATAGCCATATACTTTGCTTCCAGTTCGCCGCCTGTTTTGACCTCGGAGGTGTAGTTGTCCGGTGCCATTTGCGCTGTCATGATATTGTTCCATATCTTTTTCAGACCAAACCAGAGCAATACTGCCAGCACAGCGATGATAAGTAAAATTATAAGAATCACTTTCATAGCTTTTTTCACCTTGCTCATTCCTTTCGTACTTGACATTATGGGATTTTTTTGGTATGCTAAATATGGTTCATCTGTATCATAAGTATAACATGAAAGTGCCCGAAAGTTAATAATATCGTGCAATTTGGTACATTTATGGAGGTTTTGTATCATTTATGAAACGTGCAAAAAACAAACGACCTCTGACGGTCAAAGACCGTATAGCAGGGGCGTTCATCAGACTGCTGAAAAAACGTGAATATCACGAGATAACCGTTGTTGACATCATCACCGAAGCACAGGCAGGACGAGTGTCCTTCTACCGCAATTTCAATGAAAAGGACGATGTTCTGCGCTATTATATCACAAGCGTCACAGACGACTGGCTCTCGCAGACCGAAGAGAATTATCTCACGCTGACAAAGGAAAGCCTCAGTCCCTACATCGTCTGGCTCTTTGAGCATATGTACGAGCACCGGGATGTGGTGTGTATCCTGATGAAAACGGACAAGCTGTATCTGCTGGAAGAAGAATTTGACAAGCGGCTGTTTGCACGGCTGTCCGATACCGCTTCTCCATGGGAGATCGTCTACAAGATCGGCGGCGTGTACAAGCTGTTCGTCTATTGGGCGAAAAACGGCTATCAGCAAACACCGCAGGAAGTTGCGGAGCTTGTAAAATAAGGAGAGTAACGAATATGGGTTCAATGCTGCTTGCAGTGATTTATTTAGCGTTCATAAGTCTCGGA
>CAMYUO010000360.1 GCA_947302065.1 uncultured Clostridia bacterium
GTCGCTTGTTTGCAGCGTATGTTCGGGATTTGAGGCAGAAGATGACAACAGCATAGTTATCATCGCCTACGACGACAGATGTGCCGACACCGAACAGATAGAGGAAGACCTGCGTTACCTTTATAATAAGGGGTACTCCCCTGTTTTTGCAAGCGAGGCTGCCAAATGTCTCAAAGGCGAGCTTGACCTGCCCGAAAAAGCAGTTGTTCTGACATTTGACGGCGGATATGCGGGATACTATAAAAAGCTCTTCCCGCTGCTTGTAAAATACAAATCAAAGGCGGACATAACAGTCAGAGGTGACCGGGTGGAATACGCATCAAACAGTGCAGATGACAATGCGGCTTATCTGCGCTGGGATATGATAAAAGAAATGGACGCATCGGGTCTGGTGGAATTCTCAAACGGCACATACTCAATGAACAGTGAAGAATTTGAGCAGAAAACCGGTGAAGAGTATTCTCATTACCGTTCAAGGCTCATAGCAGACATAGGACATTTGCAGATAGTCTTTCAGGACAACTGCGGTTTTGAGCCTTGCGTTTTCACATATCCCGATGGCAAAGGCTCAGAAAACAGTGCCCGATTTGTAAGAGACCTCGGTTTCGTCGGTGCTTTGGGACTTGAAAATGAAAAATGCCGCATAAGCGGCGAAAATAAGACCGACCCGTACCGCATAAAGCGGATCGACAGAGCCGGTGCAGACAATTTATCGGACATATTATAGTTAAAACTAAAAAATCAGCCAAAAAAAAGCAGCCCCTATTGGAGCCACCCTTCTACGATTATCAGTATACTTCATCGGGCAAGAAAAATAAAGTGGATTTTATTTTAAAAATGTAAACAAATTATATTTTGTGCCGAGCAGCATCAAAAAAGCTCGAAAATGTTGACCTTTCGGGAAAAATAGTATATAATAAGAAACGGTTGGGAAAAGATAAACAGTGAAAGGACGACAGAAAATGAAAAAAACTGTTGGATTTATACTTGTTCTTGTGATGACTGTTTTTTGCGGTTTCAGCGTCTGCGCAGTTGATAATGCACCTGCGGATTACACAGTCTCGGCATCACAGACACAGCTGAGTGTCGGAGACTCGGTAACTATAACTATCACAATCAACGCCGTCAAAGCTATAGGCAGAACTTCCGCAAGCGTTACATATGACACCTCTGCCCTGACTTTCGTTTCGGGCAACGGAGCGACCGACCAGGGCGGCGTTATCAGCATCGAGCTGCCAAATGGTCTTGGCACAACAGCGGTGCTGTCACTCAATTTCACAGCACAGGCAACAGGCTCGGCAGCTGTCAATGTAACACGGTGCAGCATTTTTGATGCTTTTGACGAGGCATATAACATCGATGGCAGCAAGGGTGTATCGGTGGAGATCGCTGAAAAGACGGAAGCGACCACCACGACCGAAGAGACAACACCTACATCACCGCAGACAGATGCAAACGGCGTTCCGACACAGGGCGTGCTGGTCGACCTTAAAGTCGATCAGGGTTCGCTTATCCCGCCTTTTATGTACAGCATCCATGAGTATTCGCTCACCGTTCCATATGATGTTGAAAAGGTCGAGATAGACGGCAAAACAGCAAGCACACAGGATCACATCTGGTACACAGGCAACCCCGAATGTGTCGTCGGGCGCAACGTGAGAACTATCACAGTTACCGATGTCAACGGCAACGAGACAGTTTACACGATAAACATCACAAGGCTCGACAAGGATCAGCAGGAAACCAAACCGACTGATACGAACGATCCTGCCGCTCTGACAAGCTCTCCCGATGACAGCAAGTCAGCTGTGACAACGACAGCAAAGAAAGAAAAGAATATCAAGGATACTCTTCTCCCTGCACTTTACATAGTGCTTATCGTGCTCGTAGTTGCGCTGTTCATAATCATTATGTGGATAAAGAACAAGGCATCGAAGAAAAAGAAACCCGATGACAAATCGGACAAGCAAAGAAGCAAGATCAAAGTCTCGGGCAGCAATACCAAGAAAAAGAAAAAATAGTCCTGAAAGTCTCTGCAGATGGTTTTGCAGAGACTTTTCTATTTGCCGAACAGCTTTGCGAGAGACTGCCCTATCAGCTCGCCCGAATACTGAGCCTGCTCGATAGAATTGCCGTGGCTGCCTATCTCTATCAGCAAAGAGCCTGTTGTAAGATCCTGATTGTAATGCCTGTAATCGAAAAGAACAGGTCGGGTCAGACCCTGCCAATCAGACTCTATCTGCGATTGCAGCTTAGATGCAAGGCGAAAATTGAGCATATAATCAGGCATGCCCATAGTTCCGTCATCACAGCCCGAGATTATCATTATCTGAGCGGCTTTTTTGCCGCCTATCTCAGCGACAGGCGATATTCTTGTGCCATCAGCTCGCTGGATACCGTCACGGTGGATATCAAGACATATCTTTATCGACGGATACTGACGGAGTATCTCCTGCACGGTCTTGCGGCTCGATGCATACGCTTCGTTATAGCTTGGATAATCATGTACAAGTGTATCGTGAACATAGGCTATGCCGGCTTTGTCGAGCTGTTTGCAGATGTTATCGCCGACGCTGACGATGTTTTTTGTCATATCCGTGGTCTTGCTGGCAAACGAGCTGTCATAGAAATCACGCTCATACGGCTCAAAACTCTCGGTAGTGTGCGTATGATAGATAAGCACCTGCGG
>CAMYUO010000361.1 GCA_947302065.1 uncultured Clostridia bacterium
ATGGGCAGCAGGATACCGCTGGTATATCTGACCTCGATACTCGCAGGCACGGTCGGCAGCTCGATGGGCTTCTTCATCGGCTCGATCGGCAGATTCGGCGAGAGCACAAAGGACGCTGTCTGTACCGCAGTTTCACTGCTGCTTTGCTTCTGCAGCGGACTTATGGACGCTTCCATCAAGCAGAAGATCGCTGAATCCTCATTTGCATGGTTCAATAAGGTAAACCCTGCGGCTGTAATATGCGAGAGCTTTTTCAGCCTCAACATCTACAAGGACTACACAAGATACATTCAGTGCGTAGTTACTATGATCATCACAACGATAGTTTTCGTAACGCTCGGACTCATTATGACAAGGAGGCGCAAGTATGCAAGTCTTTAAGCTGTTTTTCAAGATCGCTAAGACCAAGTGGCTGGCAACACTTGTGTTCCTCGGCATCTTCCTTCTGATACTCAACTTTACTAACGTAGGCGGCGGCGCAGATACTTTCTCGACTTCAAAGATGGCGCTGACCATTTACGACCAGGACAAGACTGATGCAAGCAAAAAGCTGCGTGAATATCTCGGCAAGGACAACATTATCGTTGACATCGAGGACGACAAGGATAAGCTCATCGACGCACTTTATGCCACCTCGACAAACTATGTCATCACTATCAATGAGGGCTATGCCGACAGACTCGCAAAGGGCGAGACAGAGGGACTTTTCTCGACCCGCTATCTGCACGACAGCTACACCAACAAGCTTGCTGATTCCACCCTTGACACCTACGTTTCGACCGTAACGGCTTACATGGCAGGCGGTATGGAGTTTGGCAAGGCGATAGACTCGGCAGCAGAGGCTCTCTCGGAAAAGACAGAGGTGACCTTTGAAACATTCTCCGACAAGGTCGGAAACACCAAAGCAGCATCATTCTTCAACTATCTGCCGTATGCACTGCTGAGCATCATCGTAAGCGTGCTTTGCCCGGTAATAGTTGCGATGAACAAGAAAGAGGTCGGCTTCCGCACCAAGTGCTCAAGCATAAAGACATCGAGCATTTCAGCACAGACCATCGCAGCAAGCGGTATCTTCGTATTCTTCATCTGGATATTCCTCATGATCATCGGCGTCGGCAAGAACGGCGGAATGTTCTCGGGCAACATCTGGTACGGCGTGCTCAACTCGGCATCGTTCACTCTCGTGAGCGTATCCATCGCACTGCTGTTCTCCGAGCTTGGCGTAAAGGAAAACGTTCTTGCGTTCGTAACACAGGTGCTCGGTCTTGGAATGGCTTTCCTGTGCGGTATGTTTGTTCCGCAGGAGATGCTCTCAAGCAGCGTTCTCGGAGCCGCAAGATTCCTGCCGGCATACTGGTACGTCAGAGCAAACGATATGATCTGCGGACTCAGCACTGATCCTTTCAAGACATCAACAGTTATGATTTGCATCGGCATTCAGGTGCTCTTCGCAGCAGCTATCTTCGCAGTTTCCCTTATCGTTAAAAAGAACAAGAAAGCACTTTGATATCAGATACAGGCGGTCCGCAAATGGATCGCCTTTTTTTTCACAAATCAGAAATTTTTAAGATTTGATTTAAGAGTTTTTTCAGGAACGAATGTTACTATTATTATAGACAAGGGTGCACCCTGTGTGCACGAACATAGAACAAAACACTAAGGAGACAACATATGAAATTAACAAGCAAGCTGCTTATCCTCGCAGCTGCGGCGTTTGCGATAATCTGTTTCACAGGCTGCAGCAATTTCAACGTTTACAATAATGCCGACAAGTACGATCCCGGCAACCGTGATGTCAGCTCGGAGATCGAAGAGCTGGACATCGACTGGAGCTCGGGCGAGGTATCTGTCAGCCGCCACGACCTGAGCACCATCAGCATCGTTGAGACCTGTTCGGACAAGCTCGAGCCATCAGAGCAGGTACACACCTGGGTCGACGGCAAAACGCTGCGCATACACTTTGCAAAATCGGGCGAGATGTTTTTCTTCGGCTCGCCCAAGAAAAAGCTCGAGATAAAGATACCAAAGGATATGTCATTCAAGGACATCAGGCTTGACGGCTCTTCCTGCGACAGCAGATTTGAGGCGGTCAAGGCAGACCACATCTACGCCGATGTTTCCTCGGGCAATGTCAATATCATCGACTGCTCAGCCAAGACTTTCGATGTTGATACCTCATCGGGCGATACAAAGATAGTCCAGCTCGGCGAGTCCGATTCGATAAGCGTTGACTGCTCATCGGGCAGCGTTGACATCAAAGCCGAAAAGGTCAGCAAGCTCCGCCTTGACACCTCATCGGGCAAGGTCGAGTCGGATATAAAAGAGTGTGCCGACGTAAGAGCCGACACCTCCAGCGGAGATGTCACCCTTGAGTTCGGCAACGTTCCCGACAAATCGAGCATCGACACTTCTTCGGGCGATGTTAAGATATTCCTGCCCAAAGAGGCAGAGTTCACCGCCGAGGTCGATACCGCATCGGGCGAATTCTATACAGATTTTTCCTGCACGAGCAAGGGAGACAGCCATGTATGCGGCGACGGCAGCGGAAAGTTCTCGATAGATACCTCCTCGGGCGATATAGAATTCAGAAAAAAATGATGATTTAAGGTTTTTTTAAGATTTGATTTAAGAGTTTTTTCAGGAATAGGTGTTATTATATAAGCATAGGGGAGAAGTTGATACA
>CAMYUO010000362.1 GCA_947302065.1 uncultured Clostridia bacterium
TTTACAAGTGAAGATGTGATTACCTCATCAAATCAGACCATTACAGGTGGCGGAGAAGATCCATAAACACTAGCAAATTGTAAAAAGGCTCTGTTAATCAACTTGGATTAGCAGAGCCTTTGTCCTATTCGGTTTGATTATTTCGTTAAGAAACACTGCGTTTGGGGAGCGACCCTTTTTCAAAAGGGTCCTCCCCAATAGCTCCACAAATTCTGATTTGTAGTATTCAAAAAGGCGGCACAGTGATATGCCGCCGTTATGTTCTTATTTAACCGCTCATTGCCACAGCGTCGCTGTCGGGGCAATAAACTCTCTTTATATCTGCGCCAAGTCCTCTGAATTTCTCATCTATCTTTTCGTATCCACGCTCGATATAAACGATATTATCAACTTCTGTTGTGCCGTCAGCAGCAAGTCCTGCGATCACCATTGCAGCGCCTGCTCTGAGGTCGGTTGCGGAAACGGGTGCTCCGTGGAGCTTGCCAACGCCCTGAATAACAGCGACCTTGCCGTCAACGGAAATGTCAGCGCCCATGCGTCTGAGTTCGCCCACATATCTGAATCTGTTGTCGAAAATGTCGTCTGTAACGATGCTCGTGCCCTCAGCCATTGTCAGCAGAGTAGAGAACTGCGGCTGCATATCGGTCGGGAAACCGGGGTGAGGCATTGTTTTGAGCGAGGTCTTGAGTATAGGACCGTCGACCCACACACGCACGCTCTCGTCACTTTCCTCAACGTGAACGCCGCATTTACGCAGCTTTGCGGTTATCGACTCAAGATGCTTGGGGATAACGTTGCAGATGGTAACGTCGCCGCCTGTTGCAGCAGCAGCGACCATATATGTTCCTGCCTCGATCTGATCGGGGATAGTTGCATAGGTCACGCCGTGCAGATAGTCAACGCCTCTGATCTTGATAACGTCAGTACCTGCGCCTCTGATATCCGCACCCATAGAGTTGAGGAAGTTGGCGAGGTCAACGATGTGAGGCTCTTTAGCTGCATTTTCGATTATAGTAAGACTGTTAGCCTTAACAGCCGCAAATATCGCATTCATAGTTGCGCCGACGGTTACAAAATCAAAATAGATCTGGTTGCCGTCGAGGCTGTCGGCACGGACATGGTTGTTTCCGTTGACGATATCGTCGGTAGCACCGAGGCATCTGAAAGCCTTAAGATGCTGGTCGATCGGTCTGTCGCCAAGGTCGCATCCGCCCGGCATCGGAACATAAGCCTCGTGGAATCTGCCGAGCAGAGTGCCGAGAAAATAGCACGATGCCCTCATCGTTCTCGCAAGTTCATACGGAACAACGGGGTTTGTGATGCCCTTTGTGTCGATCTTTATGGTATGCCTGTCGAGAAGCTCGATATGTGCGCCCATTTCTTTAAGTATCTTCAGGCACTTGGTTATATCGCTTATCTCAGGCACATTTTCGAGTATACAAGGCTCATCGCAGAGGATAGTCGCTGCAACGAGCGCAACAGCTGCATTTTTTGCGCCGCTGATATTGACAGTACCATGAAGCGGTTTGCCGCCTCTGATAACAAATTTCTCCAAAATACACACAACTCCTTAACACAGCACATAAAGTTACACAATCTTTATATGCCAGGTTATTATACCACGATTTTCATTGGAATTAAAGCTTTGGTGAAAATTTTCAACGTTTTGGTTAATTTTTCTTTATATCGTTTGAAACTTTCATAAAAAAGAACAAGAAAATCGGGTGTGAGCCACGAAATCTCAAAAATAACTTTCGTGAAAAAGCAAAAGGTAACAAAATGATATTTTCATAATTATACAACGATTTTATTTTACCACACATATGATTGAAAATCAATAGGTAAAAGACATTTTTCTTTCTTTTTTACAAAATATTTTCGAAAAATATTACAGAGCGGTTACAGAGGTACAAAATAACGGACAGTTTGTTTTTCTTTTGTAACACAAGTGTCCAAAATATTACACGCAAAACAGGCTTTTTGGGTTGACTGTTCGGCTTGTAAGTGTTATAATCGTGAGGGAACGTATTGGCATGGGGGAGGCGGCGAAGTGAGCAAAAATCTGAAATGGGCGGCGGCGTTCGGCGCAGTGGTGCTGATATGCCTTGGTGTGATAATTTTTGGACAGTTCTCCGGCGGAACGACGACAGCGGAAATCTACGTTGACGGAAAGCTTTACAAGGTCGTCGAAGACCTTGACAGACAGCAATTGCAGAGCTTTCGGATAGAGACGGAGCACGGATACAACATTATCTCATACCAATGGGGAAAAATCTGGGTGAGCGAGTCGGATTGTGCGAACCAGACCTGCGTAAAGTACGCAAAAGCGTCGCTTGCGGGTGAGACGATAGTGTGCGCACCGCACAGGGTAGTGATAAAGATAGTCGGAACAGACTACAAAAAAGTCGATGCGGCAACATAGGTGAAAATATGAGAAAAAGCATAACTGTACAAAAAATCGCCCTGATAGGCGTATCGACGGCGCTGTCACTGGGCATTTACGCACTCGAAGCGATGATACCCGTGTCAAATATCGGCGGCATAAAGCTCGGTCTTGCAAATGTGGTGACTCTGTGTGCGATGATATTTGCGGGCAGGGTGTCGGCAGGTCTGGTGCTCGGGCTGAGGATAGTGCTTGCGAGCGCATTTTACGGGACTTTTATTAGTTTTATGTTCTCGC
>CAMYUO010000363.1 GCA_947302065.1 uncultured Clostridia bacterium
AGGCGCTCCGATAAGCCTTGATACGCTGAACTTTTCCATATACTCGCTCATATCTATGCGCACGATATTGTTTTCGTCATCGAAAAGCGCTTGTGCAAGGGCTTTTGCAAGCTCTGTCTTGCCGACGCCCGTAGGACCGAGGAACAGGAAAGAGCCTATCGGCTGTGCGGGGTTTGCGATGCCTGCACGGGAGCGCAGTATTGCCTGCGAAACAAGCTCAACGGCTTCGTCCTGTCCGACAACACGCTGATGCAGTATATCCGGCAGGCGCAGCAGCTTGTCTCTCTCGCTCTCGACGAGCTTTGAAACGGGGATACCCGTCCAGCGTCCGATGATCCGTGCGATCTCTTCCTCGGTGACCTTATCACGCAAAAGTGTGTTCTTAGCGCTCGACTGCTCGGCTTTTGCCTCTTCTTCCGACAGCTGAGCCTGAAGCTGTGCCATTTTGCCGTATTTCAGCTCTGCAAGCTTGTTGAGGTCATATTCACGCTCGGCTTTCTCGATGTCCTTTGAGCACTGCTCGATGTCCTCACGCAGCTTCTGTACTTTGGAGATAGCCGATTTTTCGTTTTCCCACTTGGCTTTCATCTCATTGAACTGCTCACGCATCTCGGCAAGCTCTTTCTGAACATCGTGCAGATGCTCGACAGCGAGTTTGTCGTTCTCTTTTTTGAGCACAGTCTCTTCTATTTCGTGCTGGAGTATCTTGCGGCGTATCTCGTCAAGCTCTGTCGGCATCGAATCCATTTCGGTGCGGATAAGTGCGCAGGCTTCGTCGACGAGGTCGATCGCCTTATCCGGCAGGAATCTGTCCGAGATATATCTGTTTGACAGCACAGCGGCTGAGATGAGCGCCTGATCCTGGATCTTTACACCGTGAAACACCTCATAGCGCTCTTTCAGACCACGCAGGATAGAGATGGTATCCTCGACGGTCGGCTCGTTGACGGTGACAGGCTGGAAACGCCTTTCGAGTGCGGCGTCTTTTTCGATATACTGTCTGTACTCGTTGAGCGTCGTTGCACCGATGCAGTGCAGTTCGCCTCGTGCGAGCATAGGTTTGAGCAGGTTGCCTGCGTCCATCGCACCGTCTGATTTGCCTGCGCCGACGATGTTATGCAGCTCGTCGATGAACAGGATAATGCGCCCTTCCGACTTCTTTATCTCCTGAACTACCGCCTTGAAACGTTCCTCGAACTCGCCTCTGTACTTTGCGCCTGCGATGAGAGCGCCCATATCGAGCGAGAAGAGCTGTCTGTCCTTGAGATTGTCGGGGACATCGCCCGAGACTATGCGCTGTGCAAGACCCTCTGCGATAGCAGTTTTGCCGACGCCCGGCTCACCGATAAGACACGGGTTGTTCTTGGTCTTTCTTGAAAGTATGCGGATAACGTTCCTTATCTCGCTGTCACGCCCGATGACCGGGTCGAGCTTGCCTGCACGAGCCAGCTCAACGAGATCCTGACCGTACTTTTTGAGCACGTCGTAAGTCTCCTCGGGGTTCTGGCTGGTGACCTTGGCGCTGCCTCTGACCGTCTGCAATACCTGCAAAAACTCGTCTTTTGTGACGTTGAATGTCTTGAAAAGCTTTTTTAGCTCGCTGTTCGGCTGATTTATCATGCCGAGGAAAAGATGCTCGACAGACACGAACTCGTCTTTCATCTGTGCGGCGCAGTTTTCTGCATCGGCAAGCGACCTGTCCAAATCATTGGACACATATACCGAGTCGGCAGCCCGTCCGCCCGACATCGTGACCTTTGGCAGAGCGTTGACCGACTGGGTGAGTGCGGTCTTGAAATTCTCGGGGTCTATCTCCATTTTGGTGAGCAGCTGCGGGATAAGTCCGCCTTCCTGCGTGAGCAGGGCGAGCAGGACGTGCTGCTGATCGACAGCCTGGTTGCCGTATGTCGAGGCTATCGACTGTGCGCTCTGTATCGCTTCAAGTGATTTCTGTGTTAATTTCTGTGCATTCATTTTGCTTTCCTCCTGTTCTGTTTAAAGTATCAAAACGCCGTCTGAAAGGTATTGTTTATATGATCTTTCGGTGAGTGCGGCGGCGAGCTTTGGGTCTGATAGGTGGTCAAAATACTGCTGCATACACGAATCGAGCAGCTCGATATATCTGCCTATCGCACGCCCTATGTCCTCGTCCGAAAGCGCTTCCTGCTTCGGCGAATAAAAATCCCTGATGAATCTGCCGCCCTCAATAACGGTAGGGAAGCCGCCCTCAAAAAGCTGCGAAAGATGCGCCTTTTCGAGCTTCTGCCACAGCGCAAAAAAGCTGCCTGCGATTGTGATGAGGTTTTCCGATGTGGTGCGCAGCTGAACTTTGAGCCTGCCGACCTTGCCCGTCATATCCCTTGCAAGCTCGACGCTGTAACGCACGCTCGGGCGGTATTTGTAGCGCAGCAGGCTCTTCATCGAGATCATCGAGCTGCTCGGCTGATCGACGAGCAGGAACCTGTCGTCCATAAGGCTTTGCATCGCCGTGAATATCTCTTTCATTCGCATCTCGGGCGTGTTCATCTCGACCCTCTGTGCGATAATGGTATTTATCAGGCTGCTGCGGCTGGTGTTCATCGAATATGCCAGCTTATCTATCTCGTGGACGATGTCGTCATCGAGCACGAGGCTGTAAACGCTTTTGCCCATTGCAGACCCTCCTTTCAACTCTCTG
>CAMYUO010000364.1 GCA_947302065.1 uncultured Clostridia bacterium
TAAAGCTCCTTGCCCATACCCACATACTGTGAGCCCTGACCCGAAAATAACAATACTTTTTTTGCCATAAAAACTCTCCTTACACTATATATATTAAGCTGTATCTCAGCCGCATACAAACGGCAGATCTGATTTGAGTAAAATTCTTAACTTTTGCATTTCATTTTCAAATTCGGTCACATTTCGTTAATTATCGGCGTATTTCTTGTGAAAAATTCCCCAAATGTTTAAAAACGCACTTGCTTGTTCATAATTTGTTATTGATTGAAATTGCCAAAAGTAGTATAATATTTAACATTGACGGGTGCGTATATGTGCGAAAAATCGCCAAAAATCTTAATTGGTATTCTCATTTAACATAGCATCGCACACCGACGTGCTTTATGCGGTTTGCCGCCCTGTCGGCAGGTCACATCAGCAATTAGATTATAGCATATAATTTCACTTTTCACAATAGATATTTGCAAAAAAACGGAGGTAAGTTAAAATTGACTGAAAACAGGACAACAGGCGTAAGAGTTGCGGGCATAGGAATGCACGTTCCTCAGATAATCGCCACCAATGACGACTTCGCAAAGATCGTTGAGACCAGCGACGAGTGGATCACGCAGAGAACAGGCATCAAGGAAAGACACATCACAAACGGTGAGCCTACATATTATCTCGGCGCAAAAGCAGCGCAGAAAGCAATGGACGATGCAGGCATCAAGGCTGAGGACATCGGTCTTATCATCGCAACGACCGTTACAGCCGACTACTACACACCGTCACTTGCCTGCCTTATCCAGAGAGAGATAGGCGCAAACGGCTGTATGGCACTTGACGTGAACTGTGCGTGCGCAGGATTCGTTTACGGCTTTGATATGGCAAAAAGGTATCTTCAGACCGACCACAGCATCAGATATGTGCTGCTTGTCGCTGCGGAGGAGCTTTCAAAGTTCGTTGACTATACCGACCGTTCGAGCTGCGTGCTGTTCGGTGACGGCGCTGCCGCTTTCGTTATGAAAAGAAGCGAGGATACATTCTTCTCCAGCTTCCTCGGCGCAGACGGAAAGGGTGCTGAGTTCCTCGCCGCAAGAGGACTTCGCTCAGAGAACGCATTCCGCATCAATGAGGAAGAATTTGATATGGATATGCCGAACACCAAGGCACACTATCTCTATCAGAACGGCAAAGAGGTATATAAGTTTGCGATAAACGCTCTGCCGCAGTCTGTAATGAAAGCCTGCGAGAAACTCGATATGCAGCCCGATGAGCTTGACGCCATCGTTCCGCATCAGGCAAATATCAGGATAATCGAAACAGCCGCTAAGAATCTCGGCGTCGATATGCGCAAATTCCCGATGTATATCGACAGATACGGCAATACCTCGAGCGCATCCATCCCTATCGCATTCTGCGAAGCAGTCAAGGACGGCAGGATATGCAAAGGCGATAAGGTCTGCCTCGTCGGCTTCGGCGGCGGTCTGACCTACGGCGCAGTAATATTTGAGTATTAAGGAGCAGATAAAATGAAAAGTGCTATTACAGAACTTCTCGGAATAGAATATCCGATATTTCAGGGCGGTATGGCTTGGATAGCCGAGTCCACCCTCGCAGCAGCAGTTTCAAATGCAGGCGGTCTGGGTATCATCGCAGGCGGCTCTGCACCGATAGATTATCTGCGTGACCAGATAAGAAGATGCAAATCCCTCACCGATAAGCCTTTCGGCGTGAACATCATGCTCATGTCGCCCAATGCTGAGGAGCTTGCACAGCTGGTCATCGACGAGAAAGTACCTGTCGTTACAACAGGCGCAGGCAACCCGGGCAAGTTCATGGCTGCGTGGAAAGAGGCAGGCGTCAAGGTCGTTCCTGTCGTTCCGTCTGTCGCTCTGGCAGTGAGAATGGAAAGAGCAGGAGCAGATGCAGTCATCGCAGAGGGTACAGAGTCGGGCGGACATATCGGTGAGAATACCACAATGTGCCTCGTTCCGCAGGTCGTTGACGCAGTAAGTATCCCTGTCATCGCAGCAGGCGGCATCGCAGACGGCAGAGGCGTTGCAGCATCGTTCATGCTCGGCGCACAGGGCGTCCAGGTCGGCACAAGGTTCCTTGCCGCAGACGAGTGCCAGATACACCCGACATATAAAGAGCTTGTCGTTAAGGCAAAGGATACCGACAGCGTCGTTACGGGCAGATATACAGGTCACCCCTGCAGAAACGTCAGAACAAAGTTCGCTAAAAAGCTCGCATCGGGCGAAAAGGACGGCAGCCTCACTCCCGACGAGTTTGAGCAGCTGACGCTCGGCTCACTGAGAAAAGCAGTCCAGGACGGCAACCTTGAAGAAGGTTCGTTCCTGTGCGGCGCTATCGCAGGCATGATAAAAGAAGTCAAGCCCGCGAAGGATATAATCGAGGAAATGTTCGCACAGGCAGACAAGCTGCTTGGTAAATAATAAATCAAAGTGAGAAGCACACAGTTCTTGCTTCTTACCTCTTACATCTTACATCTAAACGGGAGGAAAATCAAATGGCAACAGCACTGATAACAGGTTCGGCAAGAGGAATAGGTGCAGCAGTAGCACTGCGTCTTGCTAAGGACGGATATAATATCGCTCTTAATGACATCAGCGAAGCAATGTTTGAAAACAATACTATCATAG
>CAMYUO010000365.1 GCA_947302065.1 uncultured Clostridia bacterium
CTGCGCACAGGACTGCTGCCGTACTTGTGCAGATAATGATTATCTTTTTATTTTTCGCTGTCATAAACGCTCACCCTCCTTTTGCTTGAAACGCCGTATCTGCGGCATTTCTTCCTGTCTTGATTATACATCCGCAGGCTATTTTTGTCAATCGGCATAGTCCACGAAAATGAGGGAACGTTTTTGATGCAGCCGGCTAAAATACAGAATTTCCCATATTTAATTTGCAGTTCATAAAAAAGTTACGGAAAATCGTATGAATGGTAATAATAGAAAATTTGAGCCGAAATCATACCAAAAATGTGCAAAACGCTGATTTTGCCCGAACTGAAGAATTTTAGGGTGTAAAACTCTTGACATTGGAAATACGGTATAATATAATTGTATACTGTATCATAATGGAGTTTTGCACCTTTTCTTTTGCAAATGCGCGCAAAAATGAGTTGTCAAGACTCCGGCACAAGGCGGATTTATAAAGAATTTTAAATGTGTGTACACATTTCGTTCATTTTTATCCGCAGACATTTAACTGCAAATCTTTTAAGGAGTGATAAAGCCTATGGTGAATGTCAAGGACGTGAAGCTCGGTAAGAATACGAGAAAGAGCTTTGCCAAGATCAATGAAGTCTTGGAAATGCCCAATCTTATCGAGGTGCAGAAGAACTCTTATCAGTGGTTTCTTGAGGAGGGTCTTAAAGAGGTATTCAGCGAAGCATCCACGATCAGCGATTACAACGGCAATCTGGAGCTGAGCTTTGTAGGATACCGCTTTGATGACGAGCCTAAGTATTCCATTGCTGAGTGCAAAGCAAGAGAGGCAACATATTCCGTGCCTTTGCATGTAACAGCAAGACTTAGCAATACCGAGACCGGTGATATCAAGGAGACTGAGGTCTTCATGGGAGACTTCCCGAAGATGACCGAGAGCGGTACTTTCGTTATCAACGGAGCAGAAAGAGTTATCGTTTCGCAGCTCGTGCGTTCGCCGGGCGTATATTACGCTTTTGACAAGGACAAGACAGGTAAGGACCTTTTCAAGACCACCGTTATCCCTAACAGAGGTGCGTGGCTCGAGTATGAAATGGATTCCAACGACGTTGTCTATGTAAGAATAGATAAGAACAGAAAGATCCCTCTGACTACATTCCTGCGTGCTATCGGCATCACAGGCACAAATGAGGAGATCGAGGCTGAGTATGGCAAGGACGAGCGCATCACTCAGACTATTATGCAGAAAGACCAGACTGCAAACAGAGAAGAAGCTCTGCTTGAGGTCTACAAGAAGCTCCGTCCGGGCGAGCCTCCGACGGTAGAGTCTGCTGAGAACCACCTCAACAACCTGTTCTTTGACGCAAAGAGATACGATCTTTCAAGATTCGGTCGTTACAAGTACAACAAGAAGCTCGGCATCGCATCGAGACTTGCAGGCCACAGACTTTCTCAGCCTGTTATCGACCCTCTCACAGGTGAGATACTCGCAGAGGCAGGCGACCTTGTTGATTTCGATCAGGCAACAAAGATCGAAAAAGCAGGTGTGCGTGAGGTCTTTGTAAAGGTAGAGGTAAGAGAGTTCGTTACCAATGCCGCAGGCGAGACCGAGGTAAGACTTGAGGAGCACGAGGTAAAGATCATCGGCAGCAACATGGTCGATATCGCAGACTTCGTAAACTTCGACTGCACCAAGTTCGGCATCAACGAGAAGGTTTCCTTCCCTGTGCTCAGACAGATCCTTGAGGACAGCGAGTCTGATGACGAGATCATGGAGGCTGTAAAGGCTAAGGTCGATGAGCTTGTTCCTAAGCATATCACTGTTGACGATATCGTTGCAACAGTTTCCTATTTCCTTAACCTCTGCGACGGCGTGGGCACTGTCGATGACATCGACCACCTCGGAAACAGAAGAATCAGATGCGTCGGCGAGCTGCTGCAGAACCAGTTCCGCATCGGTTTCACAAGAATGGAAAGAGTCGTTCACGAGAGAATGAACACTCAGTCGCAGGATAACGAGACTATCTCTGCTGCCGCACTCATCAACATCAAGCCTATCACAGCATCTATCAGAGAGTTCTTCGGATCTTCACCTCTGTCACAGTTCATGGATCAGAACAACCCTCTTGCTGAGCTGACACATAAAAGACGTCTTTCAGCTCTCGGACCGGGCGGTCTTTCAAGAGACAGAGCCGGATTCGAGGTTCGTGATGTTCACTATACACACTACGGAAGAATGTGCCCGATCGAGACCCCTGAAGGTCCTAACATTGGACTTATCTCCTACCTTGCATCTTTCGCAAGGATCAACGAGTACGGCTTTATCGAAGCTCCTTACAGAAAAGTCGATAAGGAAACGGGCGTTGTAACAGACGAGGTAGTTTATATGACTGCCGATGTCGAGGATAATTATATGGTAGCTCAGGCAAACGAGCCTCTGACCGAGGATCATAAATTTGCAAGAGCAAAGGTAAACGGCAGATACAGAGATCAGATCCTTGAGATCGAAAGAGAAAAGATCGACTTCATGGACGTTTCTCCTAAAATGGTAGTGTCCGTGGCTACCGCTTGTATCCCGTTCCTTGAAAACGATGACGCTAACCGTGCCCTCATGGGTTCAAACATGCAGCGTCAGGCAGTTC
>CAMYUO010000366.1 GCA_947302065.1 uncultured Clostridia bacterium
AATTTAAAGTGGACGCTTTAAAGCTTATTTCTGAGTCAAGCATGAGAAAAGAGATACCTGAGATCAACATCGGTGATACCGTAAAGGTACACGTAAAGATCGTTGAAGGCGACAAGTCCAGAATACAGGTATTCGAGGGCACGGTTATCGCCAAGAAGCACGGCGGCATCAGCGAGACATTTACAGTCCGCAGAGTTGCACACGGCTGTGGCATCGAGAGAGTTTTCCCTGTACATTCACCATCTGTTGACAAGGTAGAGATAGTAAGACGCGGTAAGGTTCGCCGTGCTAAGCTGTACTATCTGCGTGACAGAGTTGGTAAGGCTGCTAAGGTCAAGGAGAACATCTAAGCTTAACACAAATGAAAGAGTCGCATCTGCGGCTCTTTTTTTTGTGTAAAAAAAATAAGAGCCTGCGTTAGCAGACTCCTATGTATCAATCATTCTTGATGTGCATATCGACCTGATTGAACGGTATCGTTATGCCGCTGCGGTCAAATTCTTCCTTGACCTTCTGGATGACCTCATAGCGTGTTGCCCAGTATTTTGAGGTCGGCAGCCATGCTCTCATCAGAAGAACTATCGAGCTGTCAGCATGTGCCTCCATTACGCACATCGGCTCGTCGGGCTCGTGAATTATATCGGGGTGAGTGTTGAGAATGCTCAGGATTATTGCCATAGCTTTTTTGTGATCGTCTTCGTAGGCAATATTGAATCTCAGTTCCAGCCTGCGCTTTTCAAGTGCTGTGAAGTTGACGACTACCGAGTCGGTGACCATTTTGTTCGGTATGCTGACCCTTTTGTTTTCCATCGTCAGCATCGTTGTCTGAAGGATCGAGATAGCATCTACAAAACCTTCCTGACCGCCTACACTGATGTAATCGCCTATCTTGAACGTGCGTGTGAACAGTATTATAAATCCGCCGGCGACGTTGGAAAGGCTGTTTTGCAGCGCAAGACCGATAGCAAGTCCCGCTGCGCCGATAGCAGCGATTATCGAGGTCATCGGCACCTGCAGAGCCGACAGTACCATAACGACTATTAGTATAAGGCATACAACGTGAACTATCGACGTTGAGAACTTATGCAGCGTTTTGTCAAGGTGCTTGCTTTTCATGCCCTTGTTCATTATCTTGAGCACTATCTTCATAGCGATAATGCCGCCGATAAAGATTATCAGCGCCGCCACAAGATGCGGAAGATAGTCAACAAATTTGTTCCAGAATCTTTCCATTATATCACTTCCAATCAAGTTTTGGCTTTCCGCCTTATCTTTCTCGCCATAGTGTAAATGCCGTAACCTATCACAACGCCCGAGGTGTTTAGGATAAGGTCGTTTATGTCGCTCGTTCTGTCACTCAGCGGCAGCTGCAATATCTCGATGCAAAGCGAGATAAGTCCGCCTGCAAGCACAGTTCTCGGGAAACTGCGCAGTTTTTTGTATATCACAGGCAGGATAATGCCCGTAGGTATGAACATCGTTATGTTGCCGATAATGTTTATCAGCATATCCTTTGTCGTTGAAAAATCAAACAGATTCTGAAGCGGCACGAGGTTGATATTCAGCGGAAAAATGTCCTTTGGGTCGAATATCATCGGCTGGATGCTGCCGTTTGCATCGTGATGCATCGGGAAAAAGGTTATCCTCAACAGCACCGCAAGGTTTACATACATCAAAAGCAGCTTTGCCTCGTGCTTTAAATCGAACTTTTTGCGGAAAAAGCATATCAGCGCCCTTGCCGCAAACCAGCATACCGTGAAGATAATCATGCCCGTTACAAACGGTACCCTCACCGCATCTGCGTGAGGCTCATAATTCACCCCGAAAATATTAGCTCCCATTTTGTTCTCTCCCTGATTTTTTCTGTCTGCGAACATTATACCATAATAATTTCTACATTTCAATAGCCCTGTAAAAGCGACTGCCGAGAATTTCTATCGGGTACAAAAAATCAAGTAAGATTGTTAACAATTTTGTGTAAAAAAAGCGCAAAAAGCACTTGTAATCTTCTGCGGATTAGTGTATAATAGTTTTGATTGGTGTATTCAATTAGTACTTAATATAATAAAGGAGAAACGTCATGTATTACAATACGGCGCAATTGCTTTCAAGCAAGCTCAGCGGCAAGGACTACACGGCGACAGATATCGCATCGGTAGTTATCACCGGTCTGAGCGTGGTATTCATAGGACTTATCCTTCTGGTGCTTTTCGTTACCATATACGGCGGTATATTCAACAAAGCAAACAAGAAGAAAAAAGAAAAGGAAGAGGCTGCAAAGAAGGCAGCTGAGGCTGAGAAGGCAAAGGCGCAGCCGCCAAAACCGGCACCTGCCGCTGCGGTCAATGCACCTGCAGTTGAGGACGGCATAGAAGAGGAGATCGTTGCGGTCATAGCCGCTGCGGTCGCAGCAATGGGCGCACAGAGCGGAAAGAAGCTCGTGGTCAAGAGCGTGAAGAGATCAGTATCTCAGCGTGACCCGTGGGCTGCTGCAGGACTTGTTGATAACACAAGACCATTCTGATATGCACAAGATCAATGAAAGGACAGTTTTAATATGATAGTTCATTTCTTGAGTAGAATATGCTATCTTGCGCATGTCTCAGGTGTCGCCTGTTTCTTCGT
>CAMYUO010000367.1 GCA_947302065.1 uncultured Clostridia bacterium
AGATCCCTTATCGAATACTTGCCTGTGATAAGATCACGAAGCGAAATAAATATCAGTCTTGCATCCGATACTCCCGTTTTGAGAGTCTGCGAAAGCACAGTTCCAACATTCAGATCAACAGGCTGAACCTTGAAATCGACGTGCATCGTCTTGTCCTGAGTCTTGAAAGTAACGTCCTTGAGTTCTTTGAGTTCTCCGTCTCTTTCAACAACGATATCAAAAACACCGTCCTCGTCATTTTTGAACTGGAAAGACATATCCATAGTCGTGAAGATGCGCATACCGTTTATCTTAACGATCTTGTCGCCAAGTTCAAGTCCTGTTTCGTGAGAAGAAGCACCCTCTTCAAAATAAGAAATGGTTGTAGATGCGTAAGGACCGCTTGTTGCAGTGTTGATGATAAGAAGTATGAATCCGAGTATCAGATTCATTACAACACCTGCAATGACAATAGTTACTCTTCTCCAGACTTTCTTTTTGCAGAATGCACCATCTTCCTCGCTGGTGCCGTCTTCACCCTCCATTGCGCAGTATCCACCAAATGGTATTATCCTCCACGCATAAAGCGTGTCACCTTTTTTCTTTTTCAGGATAGCAGGACCCATACCAACGGAAAACTCGTTGACTTTTACTTTGTTGAGTCTTGCAGCTATAAAGTGACCAAGCTCATGAATGACAATGATAAACTCAAACATGAAAATGGCAAAGACTATCGACCCCAATGTTTTCATAGACTGATTATCCCTTTCTAACCTTCTATTTTCGCACGGACATAATCTCTTGCAGCCTTATCAGCATCAAGCACATCCTGTACAGAAGTAATCTCTTTCTCTTTTATATTCTCAAGAGCCTGTGTAACAAGCTCACCTATTCTAAGAAATTTTATCTTTCCGTCAAGAAATGCCGCAACAGCAGCTTCATTAGCACCATTGACAATCGCAGGCTTTGTACCGCCTATGCTTATAGCCTTTATGCAGGCTGTAAGGCAGTCAAACGTCTCATAGTCAGGCTTTCCAAACGAGAGCGTGCCATAATCAGCAAGCGAAAGATGCTTCGTCGGACAATCCACTCTGTCAGGATACAAAAGCGCATACTGGATAGGTATCTTCATATCAGGAACACCCATCTGAGCGATGACCGAGTTGTCCATATACTCAACAGCAGAATGGATAACACTCTCACGCTGAACAACTATCTCGATCTGCTCGGGTTTCAAGTCAAACAGCCAGATAGCCTCGATAAATTCAAGACCCTTGTTCATAAGCGTCGCAGAATCTATCGTTATCTTTCTGCCCATAGACCAGTTCGGGTGCGCAAGCGCCTGTTCAACGCCCACATTTTCAAGGTCCTTCTTTGTTTTCTGATAAAAAGGTCCGCCCGAAGCAGTGAGGATAATGCCCTTTAACTGCTCTTTCTTATTGCCCTGAAGGCACTGGAAGATCGCAGAATGCTCACTGTCAACGGGATATATCTTAACGCCTTTTGCCTTTGCACTGTTAATAACGAGTTTGCCGCCCGCAACAAGAGTCTCCTTGTTTGCAAGTGCGTTATCAGTGCCGTGCTCTATAGCTGTAAGTGTCGGTACAAGACCGACCATGCCCACAACGCTGTTGAGCATTATATCCACGCCGTCCATAGATGCTATCTCTTTGAGACCATCCATACCTGTCAGCACTTTTACATCACTGCCGACCAATGCTTCAAGCTCAGCACGTTTTTCTTCACAGTATATGCACACCGTCTCGACATTATGCGTTTTCGCCTGCTCTGCTAGCATTTTTGCATTGGAATTTGCCGCAAGAGCGACGATCTCAAGCCCGTGCTTGTCGCATATCTCAATAGCCTGTGTTCCTATCGATCCGGTTGAACCGAGAATTGTGATCTTTTTCATATCAATGTCCTTTTAAATACGCATAGGGGTAAGCGATAAGCCTGCCCCTAATATAGTACGTTTTTAGTTTTAAGCGAATATCAAGCCCTGCGTATACAGGTAGAACATAAACGGTGCAACAAGCAGCACGCTGTCAAACCTGTCCATAACTCCGCCGTGTCCCGGCATTATGTTTCCGTAATCCTTGATGCCTGTCTGCCTTTTGATGATCGACGCTGTAAGGTCACCTATAAGACCAATGACCGCACAGATCATACCTGCAGCAACGATCCATACAAAATGAACCGGATAGCCTTTGCAAAGATATCTGTAAATGAGAGAAATGATAAGCATGATTATGCCGTTTGCTGCAACTCCGCCGATAAGACCCTCAACAGTCTTCTTCGGGCTGATTTCAGGGCAAAGATGTGTCTTTCCGAGGAAAGTTCCTGCAAAATATGCACCACTGTCTGCGAGCCATGCAGCACACAGAGTGATGAGCAGCAGGAAAACTCCGCCGGGTACTCTTGCCATAGTGGTAAGCTTTGAGAAGCAGTAATTGTACAGCGAAGTAACGCCTACCATTACAAAGAAATCATTATATGTAAAGTTCTTATGATCCATAAGATACAGCACACAAACAGCGATAATGAAAAGCAGATAATACAGTTCGGAATTAAAGAACGTCACCCAGCCATGTGCATGCAGTGCCGGCATTATAGCAT
>CAMYUO010000368.1 GCA_947302065.1 uncultured Clostridia bacterium
CTTTCATCGTATCAGGCGTCGAGCTTGTTAACTATATGGAACTCAACGACCTGTGCACAGTCCATGTTGGTGCTTTTAACACACCACATACCATCGTTGTCGGAAATCCTATTTTGACAGCAGGCTCTCTGGCGGCCAATTATGCTGCTGACAAATATGTAGCGTCTAAAGTCAATGAACAAACAAGGTTTGACATGGTCATCTTTACAGATTCCTCCGGAAAAGAGTATATATATAATGTCCATAGAAAGGATCTGGATTATTTCTTCGGCGTGCTTGAACAGATAGCACCCCATATTCGTTTCGTACAGCGATAGTGCACCAAAAGCACTTAATGAAATGATTAAAAAATAATAGCATAGAACAGAGGCTGATGCAGTTTGATCTGCACCGGCCTTTCTTTTTATACCTGTTCGTCATCATACTTTGTCACGCTCTGCTCGAACGCACCGCCCCGGATAGGGCTGCACATCAAGGCTCTTGTCCTCGTTCTGATGCACAAGCACCTTTTCCACCAGCATTCGCAGGTCAGCGTCTGATATCTTCTTTAAAAAAGTGAGAACCGATTTCACAAGCAGCAGCCTCACTATGCTTAGAAAGATAGTTGTACATGAGCTTCTGCTGACGGGCTATTTCATGATGTTCTGTTAAAACACGAATATAACCAATTTTGCTTATTGTTGTTTCCTTTCTTTTGGGTGATTTATGGTTGACTTTCTGTATAGCTTATGATATTCTTTTATGTGGCTCGATATAAATGGGAGGTGCATTAGATGAAAGTATCATTTCCATCGCAGTTTAAGGAGTCATTGGGTGAATTACTTATACCAAAAGGCTTTTCGCTGTTGAAAAGCAGATATCCGTATTTTGTACGAATCACCAATGATGGAATTATTCAGAGTATTTCATTTGAAAAGAAAAAGTCTGATTTTAACACCGAGAGCGAAGGGTTTATGCTTTGGATAGGGTTGAGCCTGCTTACGCTGCCGATGACTGACTATAACTGCAAACCGAATACACTTGAAAATCAGACATGGATGATTGCATATATCGACTTTATTCATAGGTGCTCTCTTTCACTCGATGGATTTGTAAAACAGGATACTAATTTTTCATATTTCTATCAAAAAGGCAACCGTGAGGAAATGGTAAATGCTTTGCAATCGGCAATAGATAAGCAGCTTCCCTTTATTATTGACTTCTTTGACCGTTACGCAACTAAAGACGATTTATATCAGCTAAAAGGGCAAATGCGGTTCGGCTTTTATCAACATTTAGTTATATTAAAGCAAAAAGTAGATGAATATCTGGAAGAAAGAAGAACAGAGTTTGCAAAGGAATTTGAGCAAGCGGTATCTGTTTTAGAGAATAATCCCATGATGCGCCGTTTTGTCGAACGTGAGAAAATCAAGTTATTGGAAAACAATAATCGTTTTATTCAGTGGTTTATGGACAGAAAGATAGGAGAAGCGGCATACGAGGAGTACATAATCAACGCAAATATCATGGAAAAGAAGAATATCCAGTTACTAGCAGAGCTTGGAGTAAACAATTAATACCTACTAACTTATCACGGCGAGGAGAACACTCTCCCTGCCGTTTTTATATTTAAGCTGATTCTTTTTTCCTCTTGGCAGCCTGTTCGTTCTGGATATGCTTGCGTTTCTCCCGGGTGCAATAAAAGAGAAAACAGCGTATAGGATTTTCAAATGTGGTGTAGAATGAGAATCAATAAGCTTTTGCAGGACAGTGTAAACAAGATACTTATCTCAGCTCCGCTCGGGCGGTGAGGGATAGACAATACCGATTTGAAGCTGCGAAAAAAATAGTTGATTACATATTGACAAACTTCTATCTGTGTGATATAATATAGAAAATCGTCGATATGAAGGAGACTCTCCATGGAACTGACAAACAAGCAGATCACTGTAATATTCAAGGCTCTGTGCGACGAAAACCGTGTTCAGATATTCAGGCTTTTGCAGGGCGGTGAGAAATGTGCCTGCAAGCTGCTCGAAGCGCTGCAGTGTACCCAGCCTACGCTTTCGCACCACATGAAGATACTCTGCGACAGTGGACTTGTGGTCGGTAGAAAAGAGGGCAAGTGGATGTACTACTCCATTTCTGCGGAGGGGACGTTGACCGCCGTTGATGTTCTGCGTGAACTATCAAAGGTATCCGGCAGCGGAGAATGCTGCTGCAAATAAAATATCCGTGGCAACACGGTATTTTATTTGCAGCATGTATAGATAAATTCAAATATGTATATAGGAGGACAATTATGAAACACACAGAAATTGCAAGCGAACTTTTCTCAAAGAGGTATTACTGCTCTCAGGCGGTGCTGGCTGCATTTGCCGAGGAGCTTGGAATGACAAAAGAACAGGCACTCAAAGTCGGTGCTTGCTTCGGCGGCGGTATGTGCAAGGCAGAGGTTTGCGGTGCGTGTACGGGGGCGCTTATGGCTCTCGGACTGAAATACGGTATGTGCGAGGACGGAGATCTTGACAGCAAGCAGAGAGCAAACAGCTATGCGGTGCGTTTTCTTGATGAATTCGCAAAGCAGAACGGCTCTTATATCTGCCGTGAGCT
>CAMYUO010000369.1 GCA_947302065.1 uncultured Clostridia bacterium
AAGATGCGTGTGTTCTATATGGAAAGAGGTGCGGGTGCATCAAATCTGTATATGCACTTCAACATCGCCTCTGTTACACCGGGTCACGTAGTTGTATCAAAAAATGTTACCGGCACGGGCTCGGATGCTATCGACAAGGAGTTTATCGAGTATCCTTTCCAGATCTACTACTCGCTCAACGACGGTCCTAATGGTGAACCCGGAGAGGAGCGCCTGCTTGCCAACGATGACGAGCATATCCGTGTCACTTATCAGAACTCCAACCAGCCGGTAACTTACGTTAAAAAATACCGACCGCCCGGAGTCTCGGATAAAGATGCTTATGAAAACATTTATTTCATCAACCCGACCAAGAAAGCCGAGATATCCTTCCCCGAAAACACGATCAATTACAGGATAGTCGAATGTGCCGTAGACAGCTCGATTTACGGAAAAGTACTCATCAACGGCAATGAAGTACCGGAAGAAAGAGTAGAGATAAAGGGCGACCTGAGAAGCTACTCCTCAGAGATAGGCACATCTGAAAACAAGCCGAACATTGCTTTTGACAACGTGGTGAACGATAACGTCATAAAGGACCTGTACATCACCAAGAAGCTGCTCGACGAAGACGACCACGAGATAACCAACGACCCAGCAACATTCAGCTTCAGACTCTATCTCTCATCTATCGAGCCTGAAAGTGCTGATAATATGACAGCTGCAAATATGGCAAAATACTGCGTTCTGTCGCCTAATAAAAAGGTTTGCAGATTTGACCATGAAACGGGTAAATTTGCTGAAACAGACCTCACGTTCAATCATCAGCTGCTTGACGATCTGAGCAAGGGCGCAGTTTCGGGCTGGAACTACGACGACGTTGTGTTCAGGTCATCGGGCTTCGGTGCGATATCCGGGATTCCATCAGGATATACCATATGTGTACCCGGACTCCCCGTAGGCTCTGTGTTCAAAGTCACAGAGGACGTTAAAACAGGCTACGGTCTTATGGGCTACGAACGTGTAATGGGCTCAAAGATAAACGAGGACAACACACAGGAGGATATCCCCTCTTACCACAATTTCAACGATAGTCCGCTGAACGTAGGCCGTGTCATTGCGGAAGAAAACCCGCAGATGGAGGTCATAAACAAAAAAGGCTTCGGACTCAGCGTACGCAAGGTGTGGAGCGACCTGGATATAACTGTCGGGCACGCACCCGTTTACACCGCAGTCTATGTTGACGGCGAGCTTCTTGAAGGCTCCGTAAAACAGATAAAGTCGCCGAGCACGACCGCATACTATTTCTGGTCAACGCTCAAACCAAAAAAGAACGGTTTGGAAAGGATAAACCTGAACGACTATGTTGTTAAAGAGGTCACGATCAGCGGTACATCTCCGACGGTCGCCTACGACGGAACGGTGACAGACTACGGAACAGTAACTCCGGTCGAGAGCGACAGCTCGCTGAGGCTCTGCGCAACACGAAAATCCAATGCGATACCCGAGGGAGAAGATGCACAAAAGGAATTCAATTATATCGTTTCTTACAGCGTCGGAAACAACGAAGGCTCAACAAGAACAGACACTATAACCAATACCCGTGAAAGCGGTATTGCGATAAGGCTGTTCAAGTGGGACAGCACTGTTCCTCTTGCGGGCGGAACTTTCAAGCTTGTTGATGACACGACAGGAAAAACAGTTGGCACATACACCTCAGATTCAAAGGGCATCGTAAAAATGCTGTACGACTTTGATATGTCGCACACATACACGCTGACGCAGACAAGCGCACCCAAGGGCTATGTCGGTCTTCAGAAGGACGTTAAGTTCAAGGTCAACGCCGACGAAACTGTATCGCTGTTCTACGACGATATGGGAAATTGGGGCGAAAAGGATCCCGCCGACCTTAAATGGGCAAACGGCAAGCCCGGAAGCAACGGTATCACAGCATATGTCGATATCTACAACAAGCAGTTCAATTTCAAGATAATGAAAATGGACAGTGAGGATCCGAATATTCTGCTCGGCTCTGCACATTTTGAACTGTATAAGCAGTCAAACACGGCGATAAGCGGTTTTGTAAAGTACCCCTATCCTATGGAGGGCTTTGAAGACCTCGTTACCGTGAACGGAGTTGTCGATGTCTGCGGAGGAAACAGCTCAAGGGTCATCAACCCCGGCGAAAAAGGCTCTGTCTACTTCCTGACGGAAAAGCAGGCGCCGTTCAATTACAAAAAGCTCGACCACGATATTATGTTCCACATCTCACCTCTTGGCGTTCCGTCGCTGATAAGCGATTCGTGCGAGGGTGAGCTTATCGAAACGGAGGACAGCTACATCTACACGCTGAGCGTCACAAACACCAAGGAAAACCCTGCGCTCAAAACATTCACGGTCGAAAAGCAGGTCAAAGGCTCTGCCGGAAACAAAAACAGAGATTTCAGCTTTGTCATTTCCGTCAGCGGACTTGACAGCAGCAGCGGGATAACCTGGGCTAAGAACGGAGAGAAGCAGGATGATATGAGCAGCAGCGGAGGAAATTTTACGCTGAAGCACGCTGAAAAGGCAGAGTTCGTGCTCCCTGCCGGCGTGAC
>CAMYUO010000370.1 GCA_947302065.1 uncultured Clostridia bacterium
CGATGAACGGCGGAACGATAAGTATCCAGTCGCCCCAGTTGAACAGTATCAGGCAGAAGCACACAGGCAGCAGCGCTACGCTGACTATCCTCGTGCAGATCTCACGTCTTGAATAGATCATCAGACCCATGAACATTATGCTGGCGATAAAATAAACAACGAAGAACGTTACCTCTTTGCCCTCTGCAAACTGTATGTCATAAAGGAACGTTGCAACGGTGAACATAAGTATAACTGCGAAATATGCAAGGTTAAAGACCGAGACCGATCTTTTGACCCAGGGATTTGAAAGAAAATCAGACATTTTGCTACCCCTTTTCAATGGTTTTATATATTTGTCCTAAACTATATAATAAACGATATCCGAGAAAAAATCAAGGCTTTTTTGAAATAATGATACATTTTTGTGGTAAAATACAGTTTTTGTCTGCAAAATCAGGTTTTATGCACAGACGCATCAAATCACGCCCAGAAGCTCTGAAATTATGCTGTTTGACAGCAGAAAGCCCTTTGGCGTCAGCGAAAATCTGCCGCCACCGCTTTGCATAAGTCTGTGCTGTGAAAACAAAGCCACTTTCTGCGACAGCGCACCGATATCCGCACCGAGCTTTTGCAGCCTTTCAAGGCTCACGCCCTTTGTCAGCCGCAGACCGAGCATCAGGTATTCTTCAAGTGCATCGGGCGACTCGTCGGTGGTGATATAGCGCTGGACATCTGACGAAACGAACGCATTTACGTCGTTCGGGCAGGCATATCGTTTGCCGCCGAAGAACGAATGAGCCGATGCGCCCAGCCCGATATAGCTTTCGCCCGTCCAGTATTTGAGGTTATGCCTTGACTCAAAGCCGGGCTTTGCGAAATTTGATATCTCATACTGCACAAATCCCGCAGATGCGAGCCTTCCGACAGTTTGCAGATACATCTCGCTCATAAGCTCGTCGTCTGCCGAGGCTTTGCGCATCTCGTCACAGTCATACGGCGTGCCCTTTTCTATTTTGAGCATATACGCCGAGATATGCTTTATCGGCAGTGCGCAAAGCGCATCTGCGCTGCTTCCAAGGCTTTGCAGTGTCTGCCCTGCCGTGCCGAGCATGATATCGCAGGAAATGTTGTCAAAACCTGCGGCTGCGGCATCAAAGACGGCTTTTTCGGCTCTTTCAAAGTTATGCAGCCTGCCGAGCCTTGAAAGCTCATCATCGTTTGCCGACTGGACACCGAACGAGAGTCTGTTGACGCCTGCGCTTCGGTATTCCCTAAGTTTCTGCACATCGACGGTGCAGGGATTAGCCTCGAGCGTTATCTCGGGGTCGTGCAGTGAAAAGCTCGCAGCTGCGGCGGAAAGTATGCTTTCTACCTGTGAAGAACAAAGAAGCGACGGTGTCCCGCCGCCGAAATATATCGTGTCTATATCCGTTTTTGTGTCTGCAAGGTGCCTTATGTTGCGCACCAGCGCATCGGTGTAATCAGAAACGAGCCTGCGGTCGAACCGCACCGAGTAAAAATCGCAGTAAGGACACTTTCTCGCACAAAACGGTATGTGCAGATATAATCCCGTCATAGCTGCTTTTCCTCGCTGTCATCAAAGGCGTTGTCGATGTATGTCTTTGCCTTTTCGCTGTTAGAGCGGAATTTCTCGAACGCCTTTCGGAAACCTGCCCTTGCCGCCCACACAAGATACATCAAAATGAATATCAGCGCAAACATCACCACAAAGCGCAGCTGCTCGGAAAATGACAGAGCAAAATACTTTGAGCGCTTTTGCAGCATATCCCTGACCCACGGGTGAACGATAAGGAACATCGGTATCGACAGCACACCGCTGTATGCGATAGTGCAGGTGATGCCGAGCATTGCTTCCTTTGCAGGCAGCGGCGAGAATTTTACGCCTGCCGTGATGACATAAACTGCGAACAGCACGAGCGCAAGGTCTTTCGAGACATTCGCATAGACCTCGTAAAGCACGGGAATGACCGCACATCCGCATATGCCGAAGATAAGGGAATATTTCATTGAACGTTTCATCGTGTCCATTTGGCGTTCTCCCTTTGAAAATGCGTATCAGATGACTTTTCTGATGACAAGTATCAAGAATATTATATTCACCAGCGCAAACATCAATGCAAATATCTTTACTGCGTTGACGTACATCTGCGTCGGCAGCACCCTGCTGCGCTCAACGCCCTTGAAGCGTGCTGTCCAGGCTGTCGTGCTGAAAAGCCTGAAAAAGCCTATCTTGAAAAGCACGGCTGCCGATATCACGATGTCGGCAAGACCGAACACCAGCGTCATTTTGTAGTAAGACTCAACATCTTTGAGTCCCTGCGGCGCTTTGATGTAAAAGAATATGAATACTCCCGCACAGCACACAAGCACGGTGGCAAGCAGGATATCTGCAACAGTGCGCTTGCCGAGCTCGCTGACGGAGCTTTCAAGCTGTTTGTTTCTCTTTTGTTTTCCCATAGCGTTCCTTCCAATCTTCTGAACTATGTCTGTTTTGTTGTATTTAAACCCGATAATTGACCGGCATCTTTGTTGAGAAACTGAGGAACGAAAACAAAGACAAAG
>CAMYUO010000371.1 GCA_947302065.1 uncultured Clostridia bacterium
GACCGTGAGGCAGAGCTTGTAAGAGCTTTTGCAAAGGAGCTCGGCACACAGATGATCCACTTCGTTCCCCGTGACAACGATGTTCAGAGAGCAGAGATCAGAAAGAAAACAGTTATCCAGCACTTCCCGCAGTCAAGACAGGCAGACGAGTACAGAGCTCTTGCCGAGAAGATCGAGCAGAACGATATGTTCGTAATTCCAAAGCCGATGACACAGGAAAGACTTGAAGAGATACTCTTTGAGTATGGTCTTATGGAAAACGTTGAAGCCGATTACAGAATTTGATTAGGAGAGTGCTTTATGAGTAAAGTCAATTTGGATATACCCGAGGTCGAGATACGAGAGATACGACTCGGCTCGATAACAGGTTTTCAGGGCACAGCAAAGGAACTTGTTTCCGCCTGCTCGGGCTGCGGAAAGCTGAAAGACAAGAACCGTTCGTTCAGCCAGTGCCTTGGCTGCGGCACATCAAACGCTGCTTGTACCCTGACGCTTATCCAGGACGCTGCGATAATCTCGCACGGTCCTGTGGGCTGCTCGACCTGCCTGCACGAGTTTGCATTCACATACCGTGTCAATGCTTATCTGCGCCAGCTCGACCACCCGACACAGAGAAAGATATTCTCAACAAACCTTGAAGAAAAGGACACCATTTACGGCGGTGCAAAGAAGCTTGAATCTGCTATCCGTGAGGTGTTCAAAAGAGCAAAGCCAAAGGCTATCTTTGTCATCACCACCTGTGCCGCAGGCATCATCGGTGACGATGTCGAGAGCGTTACCAACGCCGCTGAAAAAGAGCTTGGCATACCCGTCGTCGCAGTATTCTGCGAGGGCTTCCGCTCAAAGATGTGGACATCAGGCTTTGGTGCAGGCTATCACGGCATCGCAAGAAAGATAATCAAGCCTGCAAGACAGAAAAGAAATATCATAAACGTCATCAACTTCTGGGGCAGCGACATCTTCCGTGAGTGGTTCGCAGAGTTCGGATATGAGCCGAATTACATCACACCGTTCGCAACAGTCGACAGCCTGAGCTATTCAAGCGAGGCTGCACTGACAATTCAGGCTTGCTCCACACTGGGCAGCTACCTTGGCGCAGCGCTTGAGCAGTCGTTCGGCGTTCCTGAGATAAGAAACTCACCCCCGTACGGTATCGCCCAGACAGACCGCTGGTTCAGAGAGCTGGGTCAGATACTCGGCAAGGAAAAAGAGGTCGAGGAGTTCCTCGCACGCAAGAAAGCAGAGTATATGCCAAAGATAGAGGCTCTGCGTGAAAAGCTCAAAGGCAAGACTGCATACGTTACCGCAGGTGCTTCCCACGGTCACTCGCTGCTTGCACTTCTCAAAGAGCTTGGCATGAATCCTCAGGGCGCAGCTATCTTCCACCACGACCCTCAGTACGACAACGAGGACGAAAGGGCAGATACCCTCAAGCATACCGTTGAGGACTACGGCGATGTGCCCAATTATAACGTCTGCAACAAACAGGAATTTGAGCTTGTCAATGTGCTCAACCGCATCAAGCCCGATATCCTTCTTGCAAGACACGGCGGCATGACACTGTGGGGCGCAAAGCTCGGTATCCCGTCACTGCTTGTCGGCGACGAGCATTTCGGAATGGGTTACGAGGGACTTGTCAACTACGGCGAGCGCATACTTGAAACTATCGAGAATGACGAGTTTGTAAAGAACCTTGCAAAGCACTCGTCAAACCCGTATACAAAATGGTGGCTTGAACAGGAGCCATATACATTCTTGGGAAAGTAAAGGAGAATACACATGGCAGGATTGATTGAACAGGAGCGTTATACCTGTGCTATAGGCGCCTTGCAGACGGTCGTAGCGATACCCCGTGCTGTGCCGATACTTCATTCGGGACCGGGCTGCGGCGTAATGATAAAAGGCTTTTTTGAGCGTTCTGCAGGCTATGCAGGCGGCGAGACTGCACCGTGCACCAATTTCAGCGAGAAAGAGGTCGTTTTCGGCGGCACAGACAGGCTGCGCAATATAATCAAAAATACATACAAAGTCCTTGATACCGACCTTCAGGTCGTTGTCACAGGCTGTACCGCAGGCATCGTCGGTGACGACGTTGCAAGCGTTACCGATGAATTTCTTTACGAAGAGGACAGACCAATAGTCCACGTTGAAACATCGGGTTTCAAGTCCAATAACTACGTTTCGCACTCTGCTGTCGTCAATGCCATAATCGACCAGTATGTCAGCAGATTTGAGGAGGAAAATCCTTCCCGCAGCGAGAAAAATCTCGTCAACGTCATTGCATCTATACCATATCAGGATCAGTTCTGGAAAGGCAACCTCTAAGAGTATAAAAGACTGCTCGAGGGTCTCGGTCTTAAAGTCAACATTCTTTTCGGACCGCACAGCGGCGGCGTAAAAGAATGGCAGACTATCCCTAAGGCAAACTTCAACGTCTTCGTTTCACCATGGTACGGTGAGCCTATCGTCAAGAATCTCCAGCGCCGCTACGGTAAGCCGTATTTCAAGTTCGGCTACCTGCCTATCGGTGCCAACGAAACCACAAAGTTCCTCAGC
>CAMYUO010000372.1 GCA_947302065.1 uncultured Clostridia bacterium
CCGAACTGAACGAGAGTTTCAGGCTTGCAGTCAAGGTTTGCACCGCTGTCGAGCAGCATAGTCGGCTTGCCTGCTGTCGGAAGAACAGTTGCAAGCGCAGGTCTTTTAACAAGCTTTTTATCAAGACTCTTGACAATAAACAGTGCACCGCAAACGATAGCGCCTGTTGAACCTGCGGATACAAAAGCGTCGCCCTCACCGTCTGAAAGCATCTTCATTCCAACTGCCATAGAGCAGTCTTTCTTTTCTTTGAGTATCTGTCTTGGATCATCACAGATCTCGATAATAGAATCGGCATGCTTTATCTTAAGCTGTGAGATATCAAGGGAATTTGTCTGAGCACACTCTTTTATCTTGTTTTCATCACCCACGAGAGTGATATCAACACCGAAATCTGTATATGCTTTTACAGAACCTTTGATCACTTCAAGAGGTGCATTATCTCCACCGAATGCATCTATTACGATATTCATACTAAACCTCCGTATTTATTTCTTCAAGCAGCTTATCAAGATCGCAAAGACCTCTCTCTGCAATCGTTTTGTATTTCAGCTTTTTATCTCTTATCCTTTCGGGCAGCTCGGGAAGTATCCCCATATTGCAGCCCATAGGCTGAAACTTCTCAACAGTTTCATCAGAAATGTACTTTGAAAGTGCGCCAAGCATTGTAGTTGCAGGCAGGCTTATCTTTTCAAGTCCTTTAAGTCTTCTGCTCATACACAGTCCTGCAAATATACCGCTTGCCGCTGATTCTATGTAACCCTCAACGCCTGTTATCTGCCCTGCAAAGTAAATATGCTCGTTTTCACGCATATTATACTGCTCTGTAAGCAGTTTGGGTGAGTTGATAAAGGTATTTCTGTGCATAACGCCATATCTCATAAACTCGGCGTTTTCAAGACCTGGTATCATTGAGAACACTCTCTTTTGCTCGCCGAACTTAAGATTCGTCTGGAAACCGACAAGGTTATATAGAGTTCCTGCCGAATTCTCAGCTCTAAGCTGAACAACTGCATAAGGTCTGTTTCCTGTACGTGGGTCAGTAAGTCCGACAGGTTTGAGCGGACCAAAACGCATAGTGTCCTCGCCGCGCTTTGCAAGCACCTCGACAGGCATACAGCCCTCGTAGACCTTGAAACCGTCCTTGCTGAAATGCTCCTTGTCAAATTCTTTGAGCGGAGCGCTTTCTGCACCGATAAGTGCGTTGTAGAATGCAAGGTACTCGTCCTTATTCATCGGGCAGTTGATATAATCCGCCTCGCCTTTTCCATAGCGTGATGCAAAGAAAACTTTCTCTTTATCAAGGCTCTCATAAGTAACTATTGGAGCGGCTGCATCGTGAAAATACAGATAATCTCCGCAGATATTGCCTATACTCTGTGCAAGTGCATCACTTGTTAGCGGTCCTGTTGCTATGATGACATCGCCCTGCGGTATCTCGGTGACTTCTTCTGAAATTACGGTTATATGCGGCTCTGCCTTTATCTTTTCAGTGATGAAATCAGAAAATTTAGTTCTGTCAACTGCAAGAGCTCCGCCTGCAGATACCCTTGAAGCTTCGGCTGCCTGCATCGTCAGCGAGCCGAGCTTTCTCATTTCTTCTTTGAGCATTCCCGCAGCAGAGTCTATCCTATCGGCTTTGAGAGAGTTTGAACATACAAGCTCTGCAAAGCCCTGATATTTATGCGCCGGGGAATACTTTTTAGGTTTCATTTCATAAAGCTCGACATCGATCCCTGCCTGCGAGAGCTGCCATGCAGCCTCAACACCTGCAAGACCAGCGCCGATAACTTTTACCTTTTCACTCATTAACCTTTGTATTCCTTTTCAATATGTGTGATCTCTGTTTTGCTGACAAGCTCGCCGTTCTCAAAATCAAGCTCTACGATATACGGCATCCAGTCAACGATGCGAAAGAAATCTTCAGCTCCGAACTCGGGATCGAAATAATTCATTATCGTACTCAGGGCTGTTCCATGAGTTCCGATAACTATTGTTTTTCCATCGTTAGCAGCAGCGATCTCCTTAACAGCCTCAATGTTTCTTTCCTGCACCATCGAGAGCGACTCACCGCCCTCTTCGTGCCACTGCTTATCGCTCCAGCGTTTGTTGATCATATCTCTGAAGCTGACACCTGTTCCGCCATTGCCATTCTTTCCGCTGCAGCGTTCGCGGAGTCTTTCATCGGTCGTTATCTGCATACCGAAATACTCCGCTGTGCTTGCGATAGTATCGAGACTGCGCTTGTACGGACTGCAATAGAATGCATCTATGTGTATATCTTTCAGTGTGTCCAGCACAAGCTGAGTGTCCTGCAAGCCCTCATCGGTAAGAGGTCTTGTTCTGTCATCAGCGTGGCTGTGCACAGGCTGAGCGTGTCTAACAAAATAGATCTTTGTCATTATATTATTCTCCACTATTGCCTGATTTAGAGGGTGAGGAGCCCGAAGAGGGGTTGCAGACACGAACGATGAGCGTCAGCATCGATTCTGTAGATGCCTTCTGCAAGGAGCATGACATCTTTAAGAACACGTTCTTTACGGCAGCCTA
>CAMYUO010000373.1 GCA_947302065.1 uncultured Clostridia bacterium
CAGCGAATAGATGCCTACCGTAAAATTGCATCAATAATGGGCGTGCAGGATTCAAAGGATGTCGTCGAGGAGCTTGTTGACCGCTACGGCGAACCGCCCAAATCGGTAATGGGTCTTGTCAACGTTGCGCTGACAAGAAACAGGGCACTGCACCTGAAGATAACCGAGATCGTCCAGCGCGGCGAAAAGGTATTTTTCTATATCGCACAGCCCGAGATCTATCAGATACAGGCTCTGCTGGCGTTTTACAAAAACAGGGTAAGGTTCAACGACAAAGACAAGGCATATTTCACGGTCAGACTTGACAAGAAACAGCAGTCACACGAGCTTATGGCTCAGGTCATCGACATTATGTCAGGATTGGAAGATAAGAGCAAGGAGGTCAGCAAATGAACGGTCTTATCCACATCATCTGCGGAAGCGGAAAAGGCAAAACAACAAGCGCCGTCGGCTGTGCTCTCAGAGCCGCAGGCAGCGGTATGAGCGTGGCCTTTGTCAGCCTTATGAAAGACGGCACGAGCAGCGAGAACGAGCCGCTGAAAAAATGCGGCATAAAGCTTTCCCACTGCGATAAGCACTACGGCTTCACGTTCGAGATGACAGACGCCGAAAAAGCCGGGCAGACCGCCTGCCACAACAAACTGCTGACCGAAGCCTTTGAGCTTGCACAGCAGGGCAAAGCGGATATGCTGGTCATCGACGAGTTTTTCTGCGCATACGAATGCGGACTGCTCGATAAAGCACTCGCTGAAAAAATAGTCTTTGAAAAGCCCGCCGGGGTCGAACTCGTTCTCACGGGACATAACGTCGAGCAGAAATTTCTCGATGCAGCCGACTACATCACAAGAGTCGAAAACGAGCGCCACCCGTACGAAAAAGGCGTGCCCGCACGCAAGGGCATCGAGTTTTAAAGAAAGGACAATAATATGAGCATTGATAGAATAGTTGTAGAAAAAGACGGACTGAGGTTCGGCGATACAAAAGTCGAGCCGCCGTTTGACAGAGAAAAGATAGATGCACTGCTCGGTGCGCCGAGAGTTGACAATTGGGAATGTGAGTTTCTCGGGAAGACCGAGCACTATGTCACCTGCCTGTGGGACGAGCTGGGCATACGAGGCGATACAGATAAGAATGACCACACGACCTACACGAATTTCGTCGTTTATGTGAAAGACGGCGAGCGTTATCCGCACTCTGCAAACGGCACATTTGCAGGCAAAGTAATGATAGGCACCAAGGAATACTCGCAGTGCAAAATGAAATATGACTGCCTTTTGCACACCAAGCAATACGGCGCTTTCTTCATACACACTTTCCTTATCGACGATATCGACAACATCGACGAGGGCGACAAAGAAAAATACGGGGACACCCTGCTGATAAGCTCACGCAATGTAGCGATAAGCTATGACCCGCCGAAGCCGAAGACGAAAGCTGCGGCAAAGCCTAAGACAACAAAGTACAAGCTGCAAAAGCCCGATGAGCCTGTGCTCACGTTTGATAATTTCAATTTCAAGCTGGTCATCATCGAACAGCTCATGTACAAAAAAGAGCTGCTCACGCCTAAGTTCGACATCTACGAATTTGCCGAGGAATACAAGCGCAGGAAGATAGACGTTGACGAGGACGGCTACGAGCCGATAAAAGAAGCGCTGAAATGGTTCAAAGACTTACAGATACCCGCACGCCTTGCAGACGAGGTGACCGAGCTGCTCTTTGACGGCGGACTTTCCGTTTACCACAGCATCTATCCTTTCTGGGACGGCGAGGACGAGTATTTCGACGTAACGCAGATAAGCGAAGCAGAGCTTTCACAGTTCAAAAATCTCAGAAAAGCCATCGTGACAGCACTCATCTCGAAAGATGCGCTCGAAACGCTCAAAGCCCACGGCATTGAGGTGGTATAACAATGTATGAAGCCTGCATCGAGTACAGCATCGACGGCTACAACTGCAAAGTGATAAAGGCGGAATCTTTACCCCAGCAGCTGCAAATGATAAAAGAGCAGACCCGTGGCATATCCGCATCGCCTTTCGGCGTTGACATCGTTATTGAAAACATCGGAAGAATGAGCATAGCGCTTGCGGATAAAACGGTGCTGTGCTATAAATCAGCCGACCTTGACGTGCAGCTGACAGCGCTTGGCGACCTGCACGCCGAAGGAAACACATCTTTTTATTTTGATGACCTCACATTGATGTCGAATAAATATCTCATTGCGTATGAGCCGGCGCTCGATGCGGTGATTCATTGGATAAACACCGCCGAGCTCAGCGACCGCATCAGCTGGACAGACGTACTGTATTAAAAAAAGCGACCTTGCCTGTTTTTCAGACAAGATCATTCTAATCTTATACTATGTCAAAAGATTGATATTATGAGTGATTATCGAGTGTAGTTCTTTTGAAAAGAGCTGTTTCTCAAATCTTTTTTTAGACTTTTAGTCAATTTTAGCCCTATGGGTCATAAGATCCATAGGGCTAAAATTCATTAAGAGGTTTAGGAAAGGGGTTTGGGGGATAACCCTTCTCCAAAAGGGTTTCCCCCAA
>CAMYUO010000374.1 GCA_947302065.1 uncultured Clostridia bacterium
CCTTCATAGCCTGAACGAGATATATTTCACCGCTGCTGAGCTTCTCAGGTGCAGTAAATTCAATACCGGCAGCTTTTGCAGCCTCTTCAACAGTTTCATAGCCTGCCCATGGATTAGCGATCTGATCGTTTCTGCCTTCTGTTGATACCTCTTCTTCAGTGGTATCTTCTGCACTGCCATACTCACCGAACATTATGTCGCTGATGTCCGATATCTCATCTGTGCCGTCAACGCCTGCATATACTGTAACTAAAGCATATCCTGCCTCTGCACCTGGAACTGCTGCTGTCGATTTGCAGAGTAAAAGATAATTTGAACCTGCTACCACCTGACTTCCAAGGTATGCGACCGGCTCTAAAGCTGCACCTGTAATGGTTTCAGAAGCCTTTTCAAATGCCTTCTTAACGTCATCATTCTTTGCGATTTCAATGTCACCATTGTTTGCTGACCAGCCGCCGTCAAGGACTTCACTGTCAATAATTGTACTGCTGTTGGTGATCTCAGAATTGCCCTGCAAGTCCTCATATATGTATAAAAGCTCAATAGTCGGTACAGCGTCCGGAACAGTTGCCCTGCCTCTGCAAAGTATGCAGTAGTTTGTGCCTGCAACTACCTGAGTACCGATAACTGCAAGGGGCTCGTATTCCATACCTGTGAGTGTTTCTGTTGCCTTTTCAAAAGCGTACTTTGCGTTTTTGTTTGCGCTGAGTGAAGTGTCGCCGGATAAAGCCGACCAGCCGCCTGCAAGATGTACCATAGTTATTTCCTCCGTTGCAGCCATTTTTGTAACAGCAGTTGTTACTGCTTCGGTCATTGACTGTGATGTGACCTTAGCTCCTGCGCTTTTGCTTGAAGAGCTTTCAACGCTTCCGCAAGCTGTCATAGAAGCTGCCATAACCAGTGCCATTGTTGCTGCGATGATCTTTTTCATAATAAATACCTGCTTTCATAGATTTGATCAACGGTTTCATTTGCCGTTCTGACCTATATACAGCTGGCAGATCAGAATTGTGACACAGTATCTATAAAAAATAGAAAATTTTTATTGCAATTGCTTTTTTCGGGCAATTCCAAAAAAGATAGCCGTTTTAAATCTTTAATTGCAAAGCACCGATCTTTCATCAGCACCGTTATGTGTGCCGTTGTTACTGCGCTAAATCAAGACTAAGATCTGACGCAGTGACCATACGCTGCGTTTTTCATACCACACTCATACCGAAAAAGTAAAGCAGATCGGTATGATGCACGACGTTAGTATTTTTTCAAGGGCACGTTTGTTTTTTGCTTCATCCTTGGCTCTGTCGTATTTCTTGAAAGTGAAATAGTTCATAACTTTCGGATAAAGCTCGCTCATAAGGAAATGTGTGCCGCAATGTTTGCAGCTGGCTCCGAGTTCTCCAAGTGTAGATGGTACGCCGCAGTGCGGACAGCATAATGCAATAGCTGCACTCGGCTGAGTGCCGTCTTTCAGTTCCTGTATCACTGCGGTTATATCAATGTCATCAGTGTATTTAATTTGCTGATACTGAGTGCTGCCGATGCTTCTTGTCATACCTATATTTCCACTGATGAATGTGTTTTTAAAAATCCTGTCGCTGTATTTAATGTCTATGGTATTGTTTTGACCCGAACCTGTATTTATAAGTTCGCACTTCATATCAAGCCCGAACGATCGCAGCTTCTGTTTTTGGAGTTCTAAAACAAAACGCAGATCCTGACCAGCAAGTTCTGGGAGCTCTCCCCCGTTATACCAGCTTGACATCTGACGCACAAATGATCTATACGGTTTAGCCGGATCAGACCGTTCCGTGATAAAGCCTAATTAGTTCATGAGCCCCTCCAGATATTCTGATCAGACAGGAGGAAGTCATTCCTCCCACACACCAGAATTATAGCACAGAATCAATAATAAGTCAATCTGTCGCAGCTGTCCGACCAATTTATCCGCTAATACCCATACTTCAGGGACGAGCGTTTTTTCATAACTCGCAATGACCAGCGTGCTTCATATTGATATTTCTTCTATATGGAAACGGTACTTTTCACTATTCATTATGAGAAGCGTGTCGGTTTGCGATAAAAAAATCTTAGTAAATTTAATGCAACTACTTGAAATGAGCAGCAGAATCTGGTATAATAGCATTACAGTATGCGCCTGTAGCTCAGTGGATAGAGCATTGGCCTCCGACGCCATGTGCGCTGGTTCGATCCCAGTCAGGCGTATACCAGAATGGCGAAATATAGCCATAAAGTAGAAAGAGCGATCATCTGATATGTGTTTATTTCTGTCAGTTTTTCGCTCTTTTTATGTAATATATCCGTAATATTATTTGTTTGATTTGACAATTTTTAAGGCAGATAGATATAATAATTCGTTTGTCATTTTTTGCTTACGGCAAACAAGACGGTGTATATATCTAAGCACATTCTGTATATGATATGCATAATGAAAGAAGCAAATATTTTGTACATTCGCACAAAAATTCAATTAAAGCATTGACATTATACATATATAATGCTATATTATTAATGCGTTTGAATTTTAGGTT
>CAMYUO010000375.1 GCA_947302065.1 uncultured Clostridia bacterium
TAAAGGATCAGGCGGTAATGTGGATCGCCGGAACCACGGTAGTAGTTATCGCAGGGATAGTTGTTATGAGAATGAGAAAGAACAAGGATAAGGAGAAGTAAGATGTTTTTTACTATCTTAAAAAAAGACCTCAGACGAGGCAGAACGATGAACACCATAATCCTTTTGTTCATCATCATCTCGGTAATGTTCATATCGGGAAGCGTAAACAGCATGATCTCATCGACATCCTCGCTGGACAAATACTTTGACAAGGCTGGCATTCCCGATGTAATGTGTGCAACATACAACAGGACGGAAACAACGACCGTTGAGCAGGTGCTGGGAAAGGATATGGATAAGATATCCAAAATAGAATATGAGCCGATATGGTTCATGGATCACGAGGAGATCACCTTTGCCGACGGCACAAAAACAGATTTTACGTCAACAACGGATCTTATGCCGATGAGTCAGACAAGGCTCAGCTATTTTGACAAGGACAAGAAAAAGATAACCGAGGTCAAAAAGGGCGAGATACTCATTGCAAACAAGTATGATGCTCAAGGCGGAATAAAGGTCGGCGACACGCTGAAACTCAAGCTCGGCGATGTTGAAAAGGAATTCAAGGTAGCAGGAACATTCTACGATGCAGCAATGGGCTCGTCTCTTATGGGCAACGGCAGGATGCTTCTCAACGATGAGGACGCAAAGGCTTATCTGCAAGAGGCTGATAAGCTCGGTGTATCTGGCAAGTTCTACTTTATCAGCACAGACCACGCAGACGACATCATCGACACGCTCAACAAGTCAGACCTGAGCTTTGCGTTCTGCGGAAAAAGAGAGTTCATCAAGTCATCGTACATTTTTGATATGATCGTTGCCCTGCTGCTTTTAGCAGTAAGTGCGATACTTGTTATCGTGGCACTGATCGTTCTGAGATTCACGATCTCGTTCACTATCTCATCAGAGTTCAGAGAGATAGGCGTTATGAAGGCTATCGGCCTTGGCAATATGAAGATACGCAGTCAGTACCTTGTAAAATACTTTGCTATCTCGGTCGTTGCAGCGGTGATCGGAACAGCGCTGAGCTTCCCGTTCGGCAAGCTGCTGACAGAGATCTCGTCAAGCTCTATCATGACAGAGTCAAACAGCAATCCTATAATAAACATCATCTGCGGCATCGCAGTCGTTGCAGTTATAATGCTGTTCGCACTGCTTTGCACAAGAAAGGCAAACAAGCTCTCCCCTGTTGACGCTATAAGAAACGGTCAGACAGGTGAAAGATTCAAGAGAAAGGGCTTGCTCAGACTTTCAAAGTCACGCCTTGGCACAACTTCTTTCATGGCATCAAACGATGTTATGAGCGCACCAAAGAGATTTCTCATCATCATCGTGGTATTCGTACTGACGATGCTGCCGATACAGTTCCTCGATATATGCGCTGACACGCTCAACAGCAAGGAAACTCTCTCACTGCTTGCGTGCGTTCCGAGTGATGCTGCATTCAGCGAAAACGACAACTCATATATGAATACCAAGGACGGCAGCGGAAAGCAGATGCTCACAGACAAATATAAGAAAATGGAGCAGACACTTGCAGACAACGGTATGCCGGCAAGAGTCTTCAGAGAAGAGATGCTCGCATCAAAGCAGGAGTTCGGCGGCAAGACTACCAAGGTCACAACCATACAGGGCGTCAACAACAAGGCGAGCGAGCATACTTACACCAAGGGAAGCGCTCCGCAGAACAAGAATGAGGTCGCTATCCAGCCAAACACGGCAAAGGATCTCGGCGCTGATATCGGTGACACTATCACGGTCACGATCGGCGACAAGAAATACGAGCTTATCATTTCGGGTATGTACGATGCGATGATAAACATGGGGCAGAGCATCAGACTTCACGAGGATCTTGATGTGGACTACAACTTCTCAAACGGCTGTTTCAGCACACAGATCAAGTTCACAGACGATCCGAGCGACAAGGAGATCGAAAAGCGCATCGAAAAGATCAAGGAGCTGTTCCCGGAGGTAAGCGATGTAAAGACAGGCTCAAAGCTCGCACAGGACATCACCGAGGTCGGTCCGATGTTCGACACGATAAAGATATTCTTCCTGATACTTTCGGCAGCTATCGTAATAATGGTGGCAGTTCTTATGGAAAGATCAATGGTCATCAAGGAGACAGGCGAGATAGCTACGATGAAGGCTATCGGTTTCAAGGACAACAAGATAATCAAGTGGCACACAAAGAGATTTATCATAACGGCAGTTATTTCCGCAGTTGTTGCAGGCGTGCTCGCACTGCCGGTATCAAAGCTGATAGGCAACCCGATATTCGGGTTCATGGGTGTGCAGCAGGGCGTAAAATACTCAATGAACACGCTGCGTGTCGCAGTTGGATACCCTGTACTGATAATGACGCTCATGGCGGTAAGCGTATGGATAACGGCGGCTTATACAAAGAGGATAACTGCTCAGCAGACATCAAGCATAGAGTAACGAAAGAAAAGGAGATATCACCATGGCTACACAGACAATTCTTAAAGTAACAGACCT
>CAMYUO010000376.1 GCA_947302065.1 uncultured Clostridia bacterium
TATCTGCCGACATATTTGTCGTACATTGAAAACTCACCCTTGGAGCCTTCGATGTAAAGTTGGTTGTAGCCGTTGTCGTGAAGAATATCCTCGAGCCTTATCATATCGGGGTAGTCGGTCGAGTTGTATTCGGGCAGTATCTTGGTATTCATCGCAATGCCCGAGGTCTGTGCAACGGTCGAACCCATTGTGTATGTTATGGCAGGCACGAAAACAGATGCGCCGCCGAGCTTGTCGGTGTTTGAGAAATTGACACAGCCATTTTCTTTGGTAAGCTCGGTAAGCTCGCTGATGTAGTTTTTATCCTGCGAGCCACCGACATCTTTCGATGCGTAGGTGTTTTCGATAGATTCAAGATAGATGAAGATAAGATTGCGCTTTTTCTCGGGGAATGTCATAACGCTGTCATCGGGCTTGACATAATAGTTTTCGTAGATGTTGGACTTTTCCTGCTTTATCTCAACATAGTGCAGGAACTTGGTCTGATTTGAAAAGACCAGAACGCTTGATAGCAGCAGGACTGCGGAAAGCACGATATGCACGGCTCTTTTCTGCCATGTTATTTTAAGGGTGTATTTACCGCTTTTGCCCGTGTCTGCAAAAACAAGTTCGTTGTTGTTGAAACATTTGAGCAGGTTATAGCAAAAATAGAGCGTCAGCACGGCGAAGACGATGAAGATAGCTGTGCCCGAGAGGATATCTTCGATGGCGAGACCGCCAGCTGCAAAGCGCATGGTGAACAGTATCGCTTCAAATTCCATGTTGGTGTAGACGGTGTAAAGGAACATGGTTACCGTGCCGATGAACACGGCAATAGTTATCATCAGCATGCACAGCGAAGAGATGACCCATTTGCTTTTGCCTTCACGCTTTTGCTTGCTGATTGTTTTCTGTGGTGTGTACATTGCAGCGAAGTCGTAGACGAACTTAGAGATGACATTGCCTTTTTCAAGTCCCTTTGCGGCGGCGTTTTCGATAAGGCGCATAAGCACATAAAGACCGATGCAGCCGAGCCACCACAGACCTGCCCATTTCGGCAGGAAACGGTTTACAAAGTTTTCTGAGTACATTTCGTCTTTGAACGGGTCAAACAGCAGACCCGACATCAGCATCAGAAATACCGGTGTGCCGATGATGTAAAGGCATTTTGTGAACCAGAACACAGAGCGTTTCGGTATCCTGACGAACAGACCGAACAGCAGCTGAGGTATGAGCACCTCGATGCCGGCAATTATCAGCTGTGCCGTAGTCAGGGCAGGCATATCAAGATGAACTTTGAACGCTGCAAGGGCTGCGATCAGCAAAGATGTTGCGACAGCTGCGAAAACGTGCAGCTTTGAGTTCTTTCTGACCCTGCCGCACTCGCTTTTTATGACAGATATTGCTTTCATTTGTATCTAACCCCTATAATATAGTATTTCAAAATCACACTAATACCATATTATATCATATCTTGCTGCGTTTTTCAATAGCTTTGAGGCGGTCATCTGCCATATCATTTTCAATAGTTCATTTTACATACACAATTTACAAGTTTGGTCTTGACGAAATGTAAAAGCTGTGATATAATAAAAACATTGGATTTAGTGTGATGTTTTAACAAAAAATATCACAGGGGAAAAACGATCGTTTGATCGGACAAAGGTCGTCTTGCACGGGCGTCATGGGGGACGCTTATGCTGATGACCGAAGAATTATGAAGGGGTGTAAATAATGAGAGGGAAAACCAAAGTGTTTTCAAAGATCGTCGCCGGTCTTATGGCGATGGTCATAGCTGTCGGAAGTGATGTGGGGTCATTTGCGGCAAAAGCGTACAGTACGCTGGCGGCGGGCATCAAGCCTGTAACTATCAGCGAAAAGACGTTCAAGGATCCGACGTTCAGAAAGTATGTTCAGCAGACATTTGACAAAAACTGGGACGGTATCCTTGATCCTGACGAGCTGCTCGTTGCAAGGAACATTTACTGTGACGGTATGGGTATCAAGACGCTCGAGGGCATCGAGAATCTTGTTGAGCTTCGTGGCGTTTATGCTTCGTTCAACGAGCTCACAGAGCTTGATCTGAGCAAGAACAAGTATATCACAGGAGTTTGGGTATCTGACAACGATTTCCAAAAGCTCGATTTCACGGCAAACAAGGATACTCTTGAGTGGGTATACTGTTTCAGGAATTTTAATATGAGAGAGCTCAATCTGAAGGGCTGCAAAAAGCTTTCGTATCTTGAGTGCAGTGAGTGCGATCTGAGAACGCTCGATCTTGTGGAGTTTGAAAACCTTGAGCATCTTATCTGCTCTGAGTGTGCGCTTTCAAAGCTCGATGTCAGCCACAACAAAAAGCTGACACACCTTGATGCGTTCAACAACATCAACAAGGGCGAAGGCTATAAGCTTTATAATACGTTCACCGAGCTTGATCTGAGCAAAAACATAAACATGAAGAGGCTTGACGTGTGGGGAAATCCTCAGCTTAAGCCTCTTGATATCAGTGTTTGTCCGGGACTGCAGTATTACAACTGCGCCGCT
>CAMYUO010000377.1 GCA_947302065.1 uncultured Clostridia bacterium
TATTGTAATGATCCCGACCCATTATTCCCGAATTCACCGCCGGGTGGATGGTTAGACTACAGTGTTTTTTTTGATATATAGGTTAGTCAAAAAAGAATAGATAGTATTCTATGCACTGTGCAGCACTTTGATGTACAGCCCGAACAGCTTGTGTCATTTCGGACACTCTATCATAAAGTCTGCCGCAACGAGGATAGATGACGTCTGTCATATGTACAATATACCACAATGCTTGACTGATGTCAATGCACTTTATTACCCTCAAAACAATTTCAGCGTTTTAACAACAAAGCGGGAGTGCAAACGAATGTTCTTGTTTTGCCACATGTAAATCAATCTATTCTGCGCACTTTTAGACATTCGTCATTTTGACGAAGTGCTTATTCGATTTATGGCAGAAAGAAAAAAGCGCCTGCTCAAGGTGAACAGGTGAAGGGTGTCACTTTGAAATATACTACGTCGGAACAAAGTCAGCGAGCACTTGTTGTTGCCCTTGTAGAACTTTACGTCATCGCTGTACGCTTTTGCAGCATCGATTTTAAGAATGACAGGCTCGGCTTTTTTGCAAAGAAGAGAGCAGAAAAAATCAGTGACAGTTGGTTTTCTTTGCTCATATATTCATTTTAAGTGTCACAACCGTCACAAGTGTCATTCAACAATTCTCTTAACTTTTCGATTTGTCTATTGTGGTATGCACTTCTTCAGCAAACAAGCAAACAAAGAACAATTTCCTGCGTAGATTCAGGCTTTTGCAAACAGCTGTCGAGCAAACGACCAGCAAACAACGAGCAAATATACAGCAAACTTAATTTCCTTGCTTTTACGGAGTTTGTGACACTATGTTTGCTGGTTTGCTCGTTTGCTGGGTTTTGAAGATACCCTTGCACTTATGCTCACACTTGCGCCACGATGCCCTGTGTGGCGGTTTGTGTAGTGAGGTCAGGTAGTTTGCCGACCGAGAGAGACGGTGGACAAAAATCGGCTAACGGCACAATAGTGTTGAACATATCAGCACATCAGGCATAAATGATTGCTGTGCTGTTTGTTGTTTAGACTGACTTTGTTATCAATTCAGATGTTGACTTTGCCGCCTATGAGAGTACAATACAACATCAAAGCGGCGGCAGGGTTCGTATATTATATCAAAACAAGAAAAGCCTCCCGAAACCGACGTATTTGCGCCGATTCAGAGAGGCTTTTGACCATATTACTGACCATATTTAAAGGCTTGAATAGAGCTTTTCCAGCTGTTTGCGTTTTAATTCCATATCCGAGTGGACATACCTGTCAAGCGTGATCTTGACACTTGAGTGTCCGAGCAACTCGCTGAGCGTTTTCATATCTACGCCGCTCTTGATGCACTGCGTTGCAAAGGTATGCCGCAGGGAGTGAAAGTTACGGTATGGCACGCCATCGGCTTGCTGACAGGCAGCAGATTGCACCTAGCGAGCTTGAACCTCTCCGAGCAATCGGCGTAGGTACGAGCGTAGACCGACTTGTATTCTGCTTTTCCAAACTCATTACGACTTGCTATGTACCGACCTTCCCAGCGTCCATCGCTGCGCTTGTGAATGTTATCTCCTCGTCTGGACATAGAATTACCTCCTCAAATTTGATAATTCAAGTATATCGCAGCGACCAGGATTTTGACCATATTCGGGCTGAAACAGCACCGGAAATGCAGCTAAAACGGCTGTAATAGCCTTACAATTTAGTCAATTTCACAAACTAAAGTGCATTATGCACAATGATATTTGTGCAATACTATCAAAAACGCCGATTGAAAAATATGTCATTTAATGATATAATATATGACGTAATAGTTATTTTGTTTTGAAAGAACAATGTAGCCAATCAACTTACGGAAGGATGATAACAATGGGTTCGTCAATCAAAACCACCGAGAATGCGACCGATAAGTACACCACCTATCGCGCGCTGACAGGCAGGCACAAGCTTGCCATGAAACACGGTTTCTTCTTTGAGGCCCTGCTGATAGACTATGCTGTGCTCGAAGACAGGCTTGCGGCTTTCCTTTGGGCGGCAGGCGCACTCAACGACATTGATCGTTTTAGTCTTGGCAACAAACGTAACAAAGCACAGCTCCTCGGGCTTTATTCGGCTTACACCGGCAAGGACAAGCTTTCTAATCTGAAAAACATCTCGGCAAAAATTGATATGGTTCTTGCTATGATCAGCTTTGCTGAAAAGGCTTATGACGGCGACAACCGCTATCTGACCGCTCTGCACAAAGGCTTGCATAAGCTTGACCTTGAAGGTCTGAAGGCTGACCTGACAGAACTGCACAGCTGGCGGGAATACCGCAACGAGGTCATTCACGGAGCGATGACAAAGAACATTTATAGCTTGTATGAGGAGCTTGAGGACAAAGCGGAGCTCGGGCTTAATTATGCGCGAGTGATCGACAAGGAATCACAGAAACTAAAACGGCAGAAGTATATTCGCAAATCGGTGAATATGCCGCCAAAGAAATAAGAGGAGGAATTTATTATGGCAT
>CAMYUO010000378.1 GCA_947302065.1 uncultured Clostridia bacterium
GTTCAAGCTCAGCGCAAAGGCAACATCATATGCCGCCTACGGCTCTATGATAGCTTTCATCGCCATAGCGCTCGTGTATTTCATCATCAAAAAACTCGGAGGGAAAAAGATTGCAGCAGATAAGTGACATCACAAACAGCGTAAAGCAAAACGCACCGCTGATACACTGCATAACAAATCCCATATCTATAAACCAGTGCGCAAATGCGATACTCTGCACGGGTGCAAGACCCATGATGGCTGAGCACCCCGAGGAAGCCGCAGTGATAACAAAGACAGCAGGCGCCGTGATGCTCAATATGGGCAATATCACCGACGTGCGCAAGCAGTCTATGCTCATCAGCGCACAGACCGCAAAAGAAAATAATATAAAGTTCGTGCTTGACGTGTGCGGCGCAGCCTGCCTGCCCACACGCAGAAAGTATGCACTTTCGCTTATCAGCACTGCCCTGCCGACGATAATCAAGGGAAACTATTCGGAGATAACCGCTCTCGCCCGTGAGGATTATTCCTCGTCGGGCGTCGATGCGGATACAGCGCTCTCGCTTGAAACGGTCACTCAGACCGCAAAAGCCCTTGCGCAAAAGCTCGGTACAGTCATTCTCGCAAGCGGCGGGACAGACATCATCACCGACGGAGAAAACACAGCGCTTGTCCATAACGGCACAAAACAGCTCGGCACCGTCACGGGCACGGGCTGTATGCAGGGCGCGCTGTGCGCAGCGTTCCTGTCCGCAGCAAACGGCTTTGACGCAGCAGTCTCCGCCTGTGCCGTGTTCGGCATCTGCGGACAGCTCGCACAGACCGATAAAGGCGCAGGCAGCTTTATGACCAACCTGCTCGATGCACTCTCCACCGTCACAGGCGAGCAGATAACAGCACTTTCAAAAATACAGACACTTTAAGGAGGTATCAGCGTGAGCCTTTTACACCACTGCTTTGACCGCAGCTATGCCCTCGAACTCTCAGCCCGTGGCAGAGGCGAGATATCCGAAAAAGCACTCGAAATATCGCTCGACGAGATATTTGCCGAGTACGCCAGCGAAAAAGGCGGATACCCCATCGACATCTCGCTTTTCATCGAGGACACCCTTGCATACGGCTATGATTACGGCTTCACCTCGATAGATACCGCCTTTCTTGAAAAGCTCGATACCCTCAAAGAGCTTATCCTGCCCGACTCGATAACCGGGATAACGATGACACCAAAGCTCGAAAAACTGCTCAAAGGCAACAGCGTGCTCATCCGTGGAACGTTCGATTCGTTTGCCGAAAAATTCGCCGCAGACAACGGGCTGAATTTCAGACACAGGGATATGTTCCTCGCAAGCTATGAGTTCGCACCTGCCCACGAGACCACTTCCCTCACCCTGCAGTTTGACCGTGACGGCTCTGCAAAAATTGAGGAATCCGTCTCCTCACCCGGCTCGTCAGCGAGCCACTGCTTCGGCGGCACGTTCTACCACGAGCTCGACAGAGAATTTTTCCTGCATAAGTCCGCCGAGGACATCGCCGATATGTTCGGCAAAAGCCTGCATAAAGAGCTTATCGAAAACGGCAGGCTCGCCGCTTTTCTCGAAAAAGCAAAGACCCATAAGCTCTACAAGGGCAAGAATTGAACGGAGGCAGCATCGTGAAAAACTTCAAGTCCAGAATTTATTTTATAACCGACAGCACACCCTATACCGAGCAGGAGTTCCTCGCCCGTGTAAAATCGGCATTGCAGGGCGGAGTTGACCTTATCCAGCTGCGTGAAAAAGAGCGCACAACAAGAGAATATATCGCCCTCGCAGAGAAAGTCCACGAGCTTTCAAAGCAGTTCGCAGCGCCTCTTATCATCGACGACCGTGTCGATGTCGCACTCGCATCGGGCGCAGAGGGCGTCCACCTCGGACAGAGCGATATGCAGATAGATACCGCACGAAAGATACTCGGCGATGAATTCATCATCGGCGCAACAACAAAGACCGTAGAGCAGGCGCTCGAAGCGTTTGAACAGGGTGCGGATTACCTCGGCGTCGGTGCGATATACCCGACCACCACCAAGGTAAAGACCGTGCTGACCTCGACCGAAATGCTCGATAAGATATGCAAAGCCGTGCCTATCCCCGTCAACGCCATCGGCGGACTGAACAAGGATAATATCGACGTGCTCAAAGGCATCGGCATCAAAGGCGTCTGCGCCGTTTCCGCAATAATGAAAGCAGACGACCCCAAAACCGCCGCAGAAGAACTCTCACAGGCAGTCAAAGAAAAACTGGGGCTTTAAATTGATTCTTTAAAACCCGACCAATAATAACAGGTTTTTCGGTCAAGCCTTTTCTCGTAAAAAAGGCTTGCGGGTCTCGGGCAGCGCCCGAGTCGCTGTCCGCAGACAGCGAAACTCCCGACCGTCAGGCGCACGGAAAAGGGTGAATTTCAAAACAGTCCGGCGGACTGTTTTGGAAGAGGGAAAGCCCTGTAAGAGAGGGCTTTCCCTTACCCTGTGGTAACGTCGGTATCCTCAAGACGACCGCA
>CAMYUO010000379.1 GCA_947302065.1 uncultured Clostridia bacterium
TTTGACGCTTATTGACGTTTACGGCTCCGCAAAGCCTATCCCTGCGCTGTTTGCGCGCCGCAGACAGCTCCTGTTTGTCAGTATCGTTATTTATCTTCGCTCCATTTGTATTTTCGCAGCAGCACTCCGAACACAACGCATACCGCCATGCCCGCAAAGCCCAGCACCGCAAAAAGCATTGCCGCACCCGAGCCTTTTGAACTTCCGAACAGCGTGTTCAGCAGTGTACCGCTTTTGTCCTGCATAAACGGTTCAAACACCTTGTCTGTGAGCATTCCGCCGAGATAATACCCCACGGGTATCGTAAAAAACTGAAGCGTGTTGCGGCAGGAAAACACCCGTCCCTGCATATCCTTTGGTATCTCCGTTCGCAGGATAACATCAAGGTTCGCACCCATGTACGGTATCGCTATCCACCCGCAGACTGCCCCGATGCACCAGATGATCGGACCTTTTCCGAACGCCAGCATAAAGTTCTCAGTGCTCATCGAAAGAAACAGCGAGAGCCATATCATTCGTATGCGGTCTTTGGGCTTAGGTGTTGCCATAACGATGATGCTGCCCGCAAGCGTCGCCGCACCGACCGTTGTGTTCACCAGTCCAAGCACTGTCTTTCCGCCATTTGGCTTTGACAGTACCATCGCAGGAAGCACTGCGTTGTATGCAGATGCTACAAGGTTTATGCCTGCTAAAAACAGTATCAGATATAGGACCATCGGCTTGCTACTGAGCCACGAAAGACCCTCTCCTGTCGATCTCAGCAGCGAGGTCTTTTCCTTCTGAGCGTGATCCGGTTCAGGGATCTTTATGAACAAACTCAGCGTAATAAATGCAGCAGCAAATGTTGACAGATCAAACGCTATCACCGCTTCAAGTCCGCCGAATGCAAACAACGCAGTCGCAATGACCGGTGTAAGAATATTGGTCAGCGAATCCGAAAGCGAACGCAGACCGCTTGTTTTCTGATATTTTTCTTTTGGTATCAGCATCGTGGCAGCGACATCTCCCGCAGGACGCTGGATTGTGTTCATCAGTCCGTTGAATGCGTTTATCAGGTAAAGATGCCACCCCGAAAGCTCTCCTGTCATTGCAAGCAAAAGCATCGCCACCGTACTCAGAGCCGCAAAAAGATCACAGCCCAGCATTGTCAGCTTTTTGTTCCAGCGGTCGCTCAGTGCCCCCGCAAAAATACTCATCAGCACATACGGTGCGTAGGTGCATATCTGAAGCATTGCCGTTTCAAGCGCAAGCCCCGTTTTCTGATAAAGCCACAGCGTCAGTGCGTAGCTTGTCATACCGCTTCCGAGTGTCGAAAGCGACTGTGTGCTCCATAACAGAAGATATTGTTTTAAACTTTTTTGTTGATCTTTCATTCTGACTTTGCTCCTTTATATATAATATATCGGAAATGCAAAGCCCGAGGACATACTCACGTCCCTCCATGCAGTGTCCTCAAACCTTGCATGGAGCTTTTGCACTGCAATTTATCATACCTGTCTCTCCTTTCATCACAGTTTCAGCACCTTGAGTATATCACATCTTTCAGATTTCGTCAATAAGCGGTATTGTTTAAAGTATATTTAAGATAACCTGTGTATAATAAGGTCACAATAAAAGATATCCACACAAGGAGGTCTATAATATGAAGAAAATACTTTCAATGGCAGTAGCTATAATACTTGCGATCTCAATGGCCGCTTGCAGCAATTCGTCAAGCAATACCGATACATCATCAAGTTCATCGAGTTCTTCAAGCTCTGCATCTGACAACGAGAGCAAGGGCGACAAGAACGCACCGCCCGATAAGCCGGACGGTGAGAAGCCTGATGGCAAACCCGACGGAGAGCCGGGAGGCGGTCCGGGCGGAAGTCAGAGCGAGGTCGTTTACGATGCGGCGACCGAGATAACCAAGTCGCAGCGTGATGACAACAAGACCTACGAGAGCAGTGATGCAGATAAGATCGCTCTGATGATAAGCACCTCGGACGAGGTCACTATAACCGACCCGACTGTCAAGAAATCGGGTGATTCCGACGGCGGCGACAACTGCAATTTCTACGGACAGAATGCGGCTGTGCTTGTCAAGGGCGGCTCGACCACGACCATCTCGGGCGGAACGGTAACCTCTGACGCATCAGGCGCAAACGGAGTTTTCTGCTACGGTGGAAACGGCGGCAATAACGGCTCTGACGGTGACGGAACTACGCTTGTTATCAAAAACACGACCATAACCACTACCGGCGACGGCTCGGGCGGAATAATGACCACAGGCGGCGGTATCACCAAAGCTGAAAACCTCACAGTCACCACAAGCGGCAGATCATCTGCGGCAATAAGAACGGACAGAGGCGGCGGAACGGTCACAGTCAGCGGCGGAACGTATACGTCAAACGGCCTTGGCTCACCTGCTATCTACTCGACTGCCGACATCACCTGCGAAAATGCCACGCTCGTTTCCAATCTCTCCGAGGGTGTGTGCATCGAGGGACTCAACAGCATTACCCTCAACAACT
>CAMYUO010000380.1 GCA_947302065.1 uncultured Clostridia bacterium
AGGATATAAGCATCTGCAGATTCAACCAGAACGATGTCGTGCGCCATAAGCTCGTTCAGGATATTATTATGGCATACGAAAAATACAACAGAAGGAATGTGAAAAATAATGGGTAAGGTAAAAGTCTCTATTGCAAACAATCAGACTCAGGTGAAGATCCCCGTAGGCATCAGACTGCTTGTAAGACGCTGCTGCCATGCCGTAACACAATATGAGGGATTCAATGATGATTTTGAGGTCTCTGTATCATTCGTTGATGATGAGACTATCCATCAGCTCAATCTCGAACACAGAAACATAGATAGATCAACAGATGTTCTGTCTTTCCCGCTCGGAGAGAACGGAAAATACGATCTTAATCGCGAAACAGGTGCTTTTCTTCTCGGTGACATCGTAATCAGCCTTGAAACTGCATACAGACAGGCTGAGGTTTACGATCATTCTCTTGAAAGAGAGGTCGGATTCCTTACAGTGCATTCAATGCTCCACCTGCTCGGTTACGACCACGAGAAGAGCTCACTTGAAGAGCGCATAATGCGTGAAAAAGAAGAGGCTATCCTCAGCAACCTCGGGATCTCCAGAGATGCAACATTTATCGGAGAGCACGAGCATAACGATACATAACAGCACAGATAAGGAAAGTAAAAATGAACGAACAGGCACAAACTAAAAACGTATTTATCACTATTGTCGGCAGAGCAAACGCAGGCAAGTCTTCCCTGCTCAATACACTTGTCGGCGAAAAGATCGCTGCGGTAAGCAATAAACCGCAGACGACAAGAACCAAAATAACGGGAGTTCTCACCAAGGATGAGACTCAGTTTGTTTTCATTGACACGCCCGGTATGCACAAGGCTGTGAACAAGCTTTCAGAGCATATGCTCAAAACTGTCAATGAAAGCGTTGCAGATGCGGATGTCATTCTTATGATGTGCGACTGCACAAAAAAGATATCTCCGAATGAGACCGAGCTTATAAGAAGTTTCAGAAGCAACGACAAGGTCATTCTTGTTCTGAATAAGACAGATCTTATCGACAAAAAGGAAGAACTCATAGAAAAGCTTGCACAATACAGTGAACTTTATGATTTCACCGAAGTCATACCTGCAAGCGTTCTTAACGGAGATGGTCTTGACACGATAATGCAGGCACTTGATAAGCTTGCTGTTCAGGGACCTCACTACTTCCCCGATGACAAATTCACCGATCAGCCCGAAAAGGTGCTTATGGCTGAGATGATAAGAGAAAAAGCACTTATCAATCTCAACGAAGAAGTCCCGCACGGTATCGCCGTGACGATTGAAAGCGTATCTGAAAGAGATACCAAAGAGGGCGAACCGATAATGGATATCACCGCTACTATCTTCTGCGAAAAGGATTCTCACAAGGGTATTCTTATAGGCAATGGCGGCTCTATGCTCAGAAAGATCGGCAGTGAGGCAAGGCAGGAGCTTGAAGATTTCTTCAGGATAAGAGTGAACCTGCAATGCTGGGTGAAAGTAAAAGAAGGCTGGAGAAACAGAGAAGGCATAATACGCAACTTCGGTCTAGATTAAATCAAATACTCGTTAAATATTTCCGCTTATAATAAACTTGACAGATGCAGATACTACTTTCAGAGATATATGAAAGGTGTGTACTGTATGGATCTGTGGGACAAGTTTTTTGCAAGCGGAAAAATTTCTGACTATCTGAAATACGTATCAGAAAGAGGTGTGAAAATTGCTGACGGTCAGAGGTCTGATTCTGAAAGAAAAGAACATAGGTGAGATCAGCAAGTCTGTCAGCGTTATCACAGCTGAAAGAGGCGTTATAGACATCTTTATCAGAGGCGGACAAAAAAGCGTCAAAAACGCAGCAAGCACACAGCTTTTCACCTATTCAAAGCTGTGTATAGACGAAAAGCGCACTGCGTCAGGTCAAACGGAATACTATCTAAACAGCAGTGAGCTGCTCAGTTCTTTTCCTAATATCAGACTCGATATCAAAAAAACTGCGCTTGCTGCATATTTCAGCGAACTTATCCTCTACACAAGAACAGAGGAAGCAGGATACCACGACGTTATGCGGCTGATACTCAATTCACTGTATTTCCTTGATAACGATAAAATGAAAATGGATCTGCTCAAATGCGTTTTTGAATTCAGACTCCCCTGCGAGATAGGCCTCAGACCCGATCTTGTCGGCTGTGCCGTCTGCTACAAGTACAAAGACGATAAGATGCACTTTGATTTCAGAGATAACAAACTATACTGCGATGAATGCTATATGACCGATGAAAACTCGATCCAGGCTGTAATGGACAAGACTCTGCTATATACTGTCAGGTTCATTGCGCTGAGTGAATTTGAGAAACTATTTTATTTCAGGCTCAGCGAAAGGTATCTGAGGAAGCTGACTGAGTTTACAGAATCATTTATAGCATTCAATTTCAAAAGCAGATTCCGAACACTTGAATACTACAAAAGCATATAGGTGAAACTAAAATGGAACAAATAAACA